>CAVEVJ010000121.1:0-14984 GCA_963619075.1 Acidaminococcaceae bacterium | reverse complement strand
CGCGGTTGCCAAGGAAATCGAACGATACGATTTCTCCGACCGTGTGATGCTCATGGCGACCAGCCGTCGCGCCATCAACATAGCGCGCACGCAACACCCGACTTGGAAGGTCGGATGGTGTCTAAGCGGCCAGGCAAGCCGCGTGAGCTGGTGTCAAAACATGGATTTCGTGGTGATTCGTTCGGATGAGGCGACCCAGGATTTCATGGATAAGGCAAAATCGCGCGATGTGGACGTGTACGTGGGCGGCGTAAGCAGCGGAGAAGACGCAGTACGCGTTCTGCAGCTTGGCGCGCGTGGCATACTCGGTGATGACGTATGCGGCGTGGAACCGGCCATCAGCGATTATCTTGCGTTCGGCGTGCGGTACGCCCAACTACTCGGACTGCGATTCGGCCAGCACTGACGAACAATACTTACGAAAGACTTCGTCCTGCACTGTCGGCAATCTCCATCCCGCTTGTCGGCAACGCACGGACCTCATGAGACGGGCGGAATATGGAAGCCCGCTTGCAAAGTATTCCAGATATGAAAAAACGGCCCGTTGGACGGGTCGTTCAAACTTTCCTTGTCAATCCTTTTTCGGATTGCCCGGCGACTTCCTCAGAGCACCGCGATGGCGTCAATCTCGACGAGAGCGCCCTTGGGGATGTCATTGCCGCCGAACGCGACGCGGGCCGGCTTCACGGAGCCGATGAACACCTGCGCGTATGCGGCATCGACTTCCTTGAAATCCTCGACGTTCTTCATATAGATGGTCGCACGGCACACATGCTCGATTCCGGTGCCTGCGGTGTCGAGAATGTGCTTGATGTTCTTCAGCGCCTGTGCCGCCTGCTCCCCGGCGGTCTCGCCGGCAAGCTCGCCGGTGGCCGGGTCGATGCCCAACTGGCCGGACACGAACACGAAACCATTGGCCTTGACTGCCTGAGAATAGGCGCCCAGCGCAGCCGGGGCCTCAGAAGTCGCCACAGCTTCCATCTTCTCGCTCATAATATGCTCCTTAGCATCGCCACGAGTGGGCTTGATGGGGATCGAACCCACGACCTTCTGTTCCGGAGACAGACGCTCTATCCACTGAGCTACAAACCCGTGCTAACCACACTTTACACGCTCGGCATACGTGCGCGACACGAAACGTCAAAACCGTATGGCCGTACAAATCCTTCGCAATGCCGAATTCCGCGGATTTTCCAGATTTTCCGGATTCCGCGGAATCGGTATTAGATTGGTGTCAAACCGGCACCGAAACGACACCAATCGGCGACAGATCAGTACATCAGCGTTGCCAGGCGGCGACGTGCTCGCTTCAATCGCTCGTCGGTCGGCTCCGGAATGGCGAAATACTCCAGCAGACGCTGACGCACCGGCTCGATCTGATCCTTGTGTCCGGCCGCAACGAAATCAAGAAGACGGTCGAACGCATCCTGAATCTGACCACCGATCATATCCACGTCGGCCACGGCCAGCTGCGCGTCCACGTTATTCGGATCAGCAGCGGCTGCGGCCCGCACGTCACGCACGTTCGCCGTGGCGGAACGCGCCAACAGCAGCGACTTCGCACGTTCTCGGGCCGCGAGCGAATCGTTCGGATCTGACTCGAGAACCTTGCCGTACGCGGCCGCGGCACCGGCGTAATCGCCCTGCTGGGCCAGCATATAGGCCTCCTGATGCGCCGGCGGCACCTGATCGGCCACATTGCCGTCGGAAGCGGAATCCGCCGCATCCGGATCACCGGAATACGGGGCCGTGCCGGTCACACCGGCCTGCTGCGCCGCTGCGATCAGCTTGGGAAGCACCACGTCCACAATCTGCTGAAGTTCCGCATCGGACGGCAATCCCTGCATAAGCGGCATCGGACGGCCTCCGATCAGCGCGAACAGCGCCGGAGCACCCTGCACCTGGAATGCCTGCGCAATCGAAGGATTAGCTTCGATGTCGATGCGGGAAAGCTGGATCTGGCCATTGAGCTTGTTCACCGCATCTCCAAGGGTGCGGGCCATGTCGAACAGACGGTCGTCGGTCGGAATCCACAACAGCAACAAAATCGGGAACGTGGCGGAGGTCTGTACCATGACCTGGAACGTGTTCTCGTTGGTGTCGATCACATAGCCGCCCGCAGCCGGAGCACCTCCCGCCTGCCCCGGTTCGGCCTTCACCTGATGCTTGAGCGATTCGAGATCAACGGCTCCCACCAAGGAAACGCCCGGATTGAACTGCCTTTGTTCTGCCATATTGCCTCCTAAAAACAAAAATCGTTGCCGACCCTCACTATAAGCGTCAACAACGATTAATGTTTTGAAATTTTTTACAGCGCCTCAACCTTAATCGGCTGGCGTTCCGACCCCACCGCGGTGATCTTCTCGCCGCTGTCCGCGGTTGGAATATACAACGCCACAACGTTCACGTACGTGGTTTTCATTGTGCTTGTTGCCGTTCCGTCGCCGAACAACGCCTTTTCCGCATCCGACGCGGGCTGGGACTCACGGCCCTCACCTGCGCTGCGAGTCCATTCGGAATTGATCTGGGCGACCACAAGGTCTCCGCCATCAGCTGAACGCATCACGCAGACCGAATCCTCCACAGGCGTAAAAACCTGCTGCTGGCTTCCCGCGTTAAGTTCCATGGCAGCCTGAACCTGCTCGGTGAGCGCCGCAAGCTTCGTGCGCAGATCATCATCCGCGAAACTATCCGCCGCGCTGCTGGCGGAACCGTTCTGCAATAGGTCGGCATAGGCGGCCACGGCTTCCTTCGGGGTCATGACCAGACCGGAATCATCCTGCGTGCCCTGCTGGCTTCCGGTACTCGCCACCTCGAAACTCGGCATCGTGACGCCGGAGAACAGTCGGGCCACTCCCCACAGCTTGTAGTTCTGCCGGGCCGAATCCTGCTTCAGTACCAGAAGCCTCTTGGACTGTTGGTCTTCAGTGGTGGTGGTTATGGAGAACACCATACGCGGCCATCCGGAATCCGTGGAAATCACGGCCTGGGCCAGATCGGTCGGAATGGTGGTCTTGCGGTCCAGATTGCCCGTGGCACGCGCCACATTCAACTCACTGGTTCGAATCTCCAGTTCCGGACCTTCCAGAATCGTGCCAAGCGCATCGGTATTGCGATCCTGATTGTACTGATCGAGGGTCTCGAGGATTTCCGTACGGATTTCCTTCTCCTGATCGACTGTCAGGTTCGCAGTGGTCTGCTGGGAAGACGACGTCTGCAGCTGTGGAAGCTCACCTTCACAGCCGCACATGCTCACCACCAGACCGGCAGCGAGCGCGGCCGCGGCAAAAACGTTGATGCGTTTCCTCACTGTTCGGTCTCCTTCTCGCTTGCTTCGGTATCGGACTTCGACTGCGATTGTTCGCTTTCCTCCTGTGCGAATCGGGCGAAGTATGCCATCAGCTCTTCTTGGGAGATGAAGGAAGTGGTTTCGCCGTCCGAGGCTCCGTTCTGGGTTCCGTCTTGATTTCCGTCTTGAGTGGCGGAATCCTGCTGGTCGGCCACCAGATTGCGTGCCGATGGATCCACGATGGTCGGCTGCGATTGCGTCTGTTCCTGCGCCGCGCTCTCCAAAGCGTTCTGGGCCCAGGCAGCGGTTGCGGTTTCCACTACCGTCTCGGCTTCCTCGGCTTCACCGATCGCATTATGGTGGCGACGCTTGTGCGGCGGCATCGCGAATATGGAAGCGGTGAATACCGCAAGTACCGCAAGCAGACCGCCCGCAAAATAGAATGGCATCGCAAAATCGGGAACCGTGCTGCGGACCCAATCGAACGTGACCGACGATCCTTCTCCATCGCCGAAATCGATCAACGCGATGACGGTTTCCCCGCTGGCTGAGGAGGAGTTCTTCTTGATCTCCATGCTCACGGTGCCCGCATCGCATTGGGAGTCGCGCCACATGTCGGAGTCGGCCAACGCGACCTGATTCTCCGAATCGTCCGCGTCCCCTTGCGCGGAAGCCTTTTGCGTGGATAGCGACGACCAGTCGGAAAGTCCTGTGACGCGCGTGTATTTCGATCCTGCAATCCAACCGTTGATGTCTCTTGCTGTTCCCGTTACCATGCAGACGTTCGTTGAATCGTCTTTGGCTTTCGCGGAAACGGTGACGGTATCGCCCACCAAGGAAAGCACCCCCGGATCGGTGACCACATACTCGGTTCCCGATACCGACGCGGATGCCGTGATTTGTGTGCTGGGCTTCCATATGGTGGCATTCAGAACACCAAGCACGACACATGCCACGGCAAGCAGTCCGAGAATGGGCGTGACGACACCACGCATAATCTTGGCGTGACGAGTGGATCCCGCCTTGACCTGTGGCTGTTCCTGTTCTTCTTGTAATAAAGTCATAGCGGTTCCCATTCTACAACCCCATGCTGTGAATGCTCTTTAAAAGCCAGAAAATCAAGGATTACCACTAAGGTTGGGCCCATGCGTAGAACTTCTTTTTTCAAAGCCGCCGCTGCCGTCTGCACGTTGACCATGTGTCTTGGCACAGCCGCCTGCGGTAGCGATTCCAGTTCGGATTCCGACTCGGATTCGTCTTCCTCCTCATCCTCAACCAAGATGAATCAGATCGCGGGCGTGACCGCGACCGGCAAGCTCGGAGAGAAGCCAACCATCTCTTTCAAGACCCCAATGACTGTGGAGAACAACAGTTACGCGGTGCTTCAGGAAGGTGACGGAGACCAGCTCGAAGACGGTGATCGCGTCTGCTCGCAAGGCATTGCATACAACGTCAAGGATGGTTCCGAGCTGATGAGCACCTGGGAGGACAATACCCCTGACTGCTCCACCGTCATCTCCTCCGACACGGACGAAATGAACGCGGAATACTACGAACTGTTCACCAAGCAGAAGATCAACTCCACCATCGCCATCGGTGTGAACGATTCAAGCTCCTCCGGATCCTCCTACCTGATGGTGTTCACGTTCGTTTCGAAGTCGAAGGATCTGACGAAGGCCGAAGGCACCAAGGTTCTGGACGTTCCCGCGGACCTGCCGAAGGTCACGCTCGACAAGACCGGCAAGCCATCCATCGATATGAACGGCTACAAGGGTTCGGACACGCTCGTCTCACAGGATTTGATCAAGGGTAATGGCGCCAAGGTCAAGGACACACAGACCGTTGTGGCACATTACACCGGCTGGCTGCTTGATGGCACGCAGTTCGACTCCTCCTGGGATCGCGACGAATCCTCCAGCTTCTCCCTCGACAGCGTGATCACCGGTTGGAAGCAGGGCTTGGCCGGGCACACGGTCGGCTCCCAGGTTCTGCTGGTGGTTCCGCCGAATCTTGGCTACGGAAATCAGGAGCAGAGCTCCATTCCGGCGAATTCCACACTGGTGTTTGTGGTGGATATTCTCGCCGCATACTGATTCGATTCAGTTTTCCTTGGTTCTGAACGAGGGGCGCCTCCTGCCTGGGAGACGCCCTTCGTCATATTCCGGCAAGGTCCAGAACCCGCCTACGGATTATTTGATGGAAATCCGATCACCATCAACAGCCGCACGATCCTGCCGCACCAACACATCCACGGCCGTGTCCATCGCTCTGTTGACGGAATCAGTAAGACGAGTCACTCCGCACAGATTTGCCACATCCCGGTATAGGCCCTCCTTATCGCAGGATATGCTCCGCTTCAGAAACTCGAACATTCCATCCGCCAGTTCCTCCGGGGAGATATCACTGATGTCTCGCCTAGTGTCGCGCTCGACCGTATCCTGCCGCCTGAATCGGATGTCCCTTCCGTCGTCCAGATACAGGAACTCTTTTCTACGGCTGATGCCGTAATCAGCGCATCTGCGTATTCGTCGTTCGAATTCCTGCCGCACGAAGGACGTGACTTTCTGACGGTCAAAATATCCGACGATGCCCTTCAGAAGCAATTCTTCCGAAATAGGCGACTCGATCTCCAGAATGGCTTTTACCATTCCCATGAAATCACGCCTATACCGATTCAGTATCTTCTGAGCATCCGCCTTTTCATACATAGGAAATTCGAAATGCTCCTCCGCGGCAGGTTCTTCAAACGTTTCCGCCGAATACTCAACCGCAGGCCGTTCCGCTACCTTCACAGGGTTTGCGAACGCTTCCTCGACCGCCTTCAGAAGACAGTCCTGCGCGACCGATTTGTTTCGGAACCAATCCGTGGACCAGATACGGTAGAACTTCCATCCCATACGTTCCAATATCTCCTGACGCAGGCGGTCACGGTCACGTGCGTTCTTCGAGGAATGGTAGGTCGCGCCGTCACATTCAATGGCAAGCACGTAGTCGGAACTGTCCGGCAGCTTCAAACCGAGATCGATCCTGAATCCGGAACAGCCGACCTGAGTATCCACGCAATAGCCTTTGGACCTCAGGAATTCGCATACCTCAAGTTCAAACTCGGAATCGAATTGATCATCTTGGTTGACGGAAATCGTTCGTTCCAGCGCAATAGTGCCGTTTTCCGCGTAATCCAAGTACTCTCGAAGCAGCCTTGCGCCCTCCGATCTCGCGCGTTTCAGGTCGATATCCGTGTAATGCATGGAGGAAACCAGCTGGATGTTGTATTTCGCACGAGTGACCGCGACATTCAGTCGCCGCTCTCCACCCGCTCGGTTCAACGGGCCGAAGTTATGAATCAACCGTCCCTGCGAATCCCTGCCATAGGTAACGCTGAAGATGATGGTGTCGCGCTCATCACCCTGCACCGTTTCAAGGTTCTTGACGAAGAACGGTTCCTCTCCATCGTCCCTGAAGAAAAATTCCTTTTCCGGAGTGTCCTGCCTCTTTTTGGAAAACAACCTGTCAATCAGATTCTGCTGTTTAGCGCTGAACGCGACCACGCCAAGACTGCGGTCAGGATATTCCTCGATATGCCGATAAATCAAATCGACAACACGTTCCGCTTCCTTTCGGTTGGTTTGGGACTTATACACACCGTCCACATGGTAATAATCCACGCCAATTCCGGGAGCGTCGGCCTTGGACGACGGGAACGTCACAAGATTGCCGTCATAGAAATTCTTGTTGGAGAAGGCGATGAGCTGTTTGGGACGGCTTCGGTAATGCCAACGCAGCTGAAGCGACTTCATACTGGCCGAACATATATCCAGAATGGATTCGAAGTCCATCACATCGCCGGATTCCTCATCACCGTCTTCCATGTCAATGGAGGAATTGAAGAAATCGCTAGGCGGCATCTGCTTGGAGTCGCCTACAACAATGAGTTGATCCGCCCGATAGATTGCGCCAATCGCATCCTGTGGGAAGATCTGCGAAGCCTCATCGAACACAACAACATCGAAATGAATGGCCTCGTCAGGACGATTGGGATCCCGTGTCAGGAAGGTACTGACGCTCAACGGAGACATCAGGAAGCATGGCTTGATTCGTTGGACAAACTCGCCCATTCCCTTTTCTCCGAATAAGGCATGAATGCTCTTCCGCTTGCTTTTTTCTTGTACTCACGTGTCAGACTCTGCAGTGGACTTCCGGACGCGACTATATCGGACGACGGACGCATGGATGAAAGCTTCGCACGGATCTTCGCCTTATTGATCTCGAACTGCTCAACGTCTTTTTCGGAAAAGGTACGTACCGCCTCGTCTTGAGCGGTCCAATCAAACGAAGACAGCACCGAACTTCTGGACACAATCGAGTCAATCCACTGGTAATAGAACTGCTTCTGGAACGCACCGACAATATGCTCCGGTTCTATATTCCGCTCGATGACCGCATGCACGTAGGGCACAAGCTGCTTGTCATCCAATTTGGAGAGAAGACTCCTGAAGTGACACCAGTTATCCAGCTTGTCTATGTCATTCAGGCAGCCCTGCAATTTCTCAGAAACCTGAGTACAGGAATCAACGGGAACGTTCAGTATCTTTTCATCGAAATATCCGGCGGTTCGAGCAAACACGTCGGTGCCGCAATCTTCAAAAACCGATTCGAGTCTTTGATGGAAATCCGCAAATGCCTTGCATTCTTCAGCGGAAAAATCGTCATAGTCCATCAACCGGCCAAATGCGATGTCGGTATGGAATATCCGTTTCAACGTCGACATTTGTTCCGTCACATATTCCCATTCGGTTTCAACACCCTGATACGCTTCGCCAAGGAACGCTTTGACCGGCGCCTCCGTTTCACTGAACTGCGCAATATTACGCTGATAGGAAGCAAGCTCTTTGGTCAGAGTCACCGCTGTATCGTATGAAGGCTTCTTCTTGTCCTTTTTGCACAGGCGCAGGCGACGAATGAGCTGCTTATATTCATCATTGAACAGTCTGGAGGACCAGCTTCCAAACCGTTCGACCAGCTTCTTGTAGCAGTCAGCGCCATCGAGCTCGTAGATGTCAGCATCGAACGCTTCGTCCAACACGGAACGGGACGCAAGAATATCAGCACTCAACGCCTGCAAATCATGCAGTACCGAGTCGATCGTATCGAAATGCTCACGGTTCAAAAGCAACGGAGTAACAAGTTTGGACGTTGCCGCGAATCCGAGGAATTCGTTCCAGACGCGCGCATCCGTCATGCTGGCACACTGCACTCCATACCGGTCGGAAATCTCCTTCTGTACGGGAACCAGCGTTTCCAAAGACTTCAGGACCGCGGAAAAATCATTCTTCACCTCAATCTTCGTTTGATAAGAGGTGTCTTGATGAACGTAGCCGTACCAGGGATTCTTTCTATAGTCATATCCGACGGACTCGATGTACCTTACGTACTGCTCCAGAAGGGCAACCGCTTCCGCCAGATACTCCTCGTTCTTGGAATCAAGCCGCTCAATGAGATGCTCGACATCCGGCGCCGAACGGAATGCGGCATAGGATTCATATAACTGGTACAGGCTCTTTCCAATCGAACGCTGCTTATGAAGCTCAGTCGCATAGTCGTCTAACTGACGTATCGCCCTTTCTTTAAAGGCGATTTCCGTGTCCGCTTTGGAGGAAACGTCACTTTTCTCCATCTCCATCGTGTAGTAGATATCATCAACAACGTCCTTCTTGTTTGCCTTGTAGCTATGAAGCTGCAGACAGAATTCGGCAAGTCCGGCCTGCTTGAGCTTGTCGTAGACCACATTCAGTGCGGCCAGCTTTTCCGAGACGAACAAGACCTTCTTACCATCGCTGAGGCATTCCGCAATGATATTGGTAATTGTCTGGCTCTTACCCGTTCCAGGAGGTCCTTGCAGAACGAAGCTCTCCCCCGACTTGGCCATCTCGATAGCCTCAATCTGGCTGGAGTCCGCATCAACCACGTTATGCAACTCGATCAACGGCTCGGTAACAGGATGAGCGTCACTGTCGCTGTCATGTTTTTCTTCGTCAATCGGCTCATTCATGAGACGAAGGATATTCTCATTGGCGAGAATCGCATCCGCATTGTCTTTCAAATCGCGGTACATGCTGATTTTGGTGAACGAGAAAATGCCGATCTTGCATTCCTCAGTAACCGTCCAATGAAGGTTCCTTACAAGACGTTCCACCTTGTGGAGGTAATCGGTCAGCCCTTCCTCGTCATCATATTCCGGAAGCCCAACCCCGTATTCCGCTTCCATCTTGTAGGAGAAAGTCTTATTGACACTGATGTCATCTTCCATCCTGCTGATGGACCACTGCTTAGCAGCAGACTTTGACTTTTGTTCCAATCTAATCGGCATCAAAAGAACAGGTGCGCAGTAAGTGTAATTCGAAGAGGAACTTTCGTTCGAATGAATGAAGCCAAATGCCATATACATGACATTGACTCCGGTTTCCTCGATGTATTCCCGCGTTTTCTTGTCAAGGAACGATAAGTGCGTAAAAGGATTGGCTGTTTCGTTGTAGATCAGAACCTGTTCCGGCTTAAGCTTTTCGGAATATTTGGCGATGAATGCGTCTTTCCTTGACAAATCGTCAGAGCCCTCAAGCTCTGCCCCCCGCTCTGAATCAGACTTTTTTCTGCTGTCACGGAAGGCTCGGTTTTCTCGGATGATTCAGACGGCTCTTCCGACGCACCTACCTGGTTCCAAGCAACCCCAGATGAGTCTTCCGACACCTTGGCTTGGTTGAATTCGACTTCGGAGAGATCTTCCGATTCTTCATCTTCGTATTCGTCCTCGTCTTCAGGAAGATTTGGATCGAAAATTTCGACCTTTCCACGAGTTTTCATCTCTTCGAAGAACTTGTCAGAGCACGGATACACCACTTCCACTGTCGATTTCTTCGTGTCTTTGAAGTTAATCAGATTGTTGCGCCTCCCTGTATCCAACAAGCGCTGAGCCCACGCATTCAACTTCTCTTTGTCCCACTATTCGCCTCACCTTCATATTTCGCTTCGCAAAAGACTTGAAACAGAGTCCAGTATAGTAAAGGGGAATGCTATATCTCAGATGTAACCAAGATTGGCCGATACTCGATTGCATACGGCTGGCATACGGTAAGAAGCCACGACTCAACCGCAGAGATTCGGACTCTATCAATCGAGCCAAGAGGTAATTTCATCGCAATCCACGCCCCAGCACTTACTCATCGATGATGAACTGCTGAATAAGACATAACGCATCATATTTTTTTCGGCTCCATTGTCCCGTTTTCTCCACCCACTGGAGGAATCTTCCCACTTAGCGACTTCTCAGCGTCCTTATTCATCCAGTCGCTGGATAATTCCTCCTTCTGAGAGGCCCCTCAGCGTCCCAATACCTCCAGCAACTGGATAAAATACCCCTTTCAGAGGCATCTAAACAAACGAATTTCCCCAGTCACTGGATAAATTGGACGTTGATCAACATCCAAGCGTCACGATTTCTCCAGTGACTGGAGGAATCTTCCCGTTCTAGAGCACGTCAGCGTACATATTCCGCCAGTCGCTGGATAATTCCTCCTTCTGAGAGGCCCTTAGTGTCTGAATTTATCCAGTCACTGGAGGTTTCTTCTCGCTCAATATCTCCTCAGCGTACGTATTTCACCAGTTGCTGGAGGAATTTCCCTTCTTAACGGCCTCCAGCGTCCCAATACCTCCAGCAGCTGGATGAATCATCCCATTAGGAAGACCGTCAGCATCCCAATTTCTCCAGTGACTGGATAAATTACCCCGCTGAAACGACCCTAGCGGGATATTTCCTCCAGTGACTGGAGAATTCTGATCTTTGCGGCGTACCGATATCTCCAGTCACCGGAGGAATCGTCCCGTTGAGGTATTTCTCAGCACAGCGGTGCAGAGGCGCAAAGGCACAGCCGCATACCCACAGCACCCACAGCGAAAAGCACTGCCCGGCACGCGGGTAAACACCTTGACTGGCACACCCACAGCATCTACAGCGGAAAGGCACCAGAACAGCCATTCGCAGACTCTTCGGCATAACCGATAACTACAAGCACCCACAGCAAAAGGAATCAGAACAACCGCAGGGAATCGTCTTCCGTGCCCTTCATCTCGTCATAGTCGAGAATAAGGCATTCAAAGCCACGGTCCTGCGCAAGCACACGGGCCTGTGGAGTAATGGTCTGCGCAGCGAAAATACCACGTACCGGCGCAAGCAGCGGATCCCTATTCAGCAGCTCACAATACCGGGTAAGCTGCTCCACGCCGTCGATGCCGCCATTACGCTTGATTTCGATGGCGACATGCCTGCCATCAGCGTCAGTAGCCATAATATCGACCGGCCCGATCGCAGTCGGATATTCCCTACGTACCAGCTTGGCGCCTTCGCCGATACGCTCGATCTGCTCAGCCAGATATTTCTGAAGATGGTCTTCGACACCATCTTTGATCAGTCCCGGATCCTCACCGAGGTCATACGATTCATCGGAATAGATATGCTGCAACGTCACTTCGAGCACATCGTTGGATTTGTCGGCCGAGGCCCGAATCACTTTCTGGGGAACGTCGGTTTCAACATCATCGTCGGCATTCTCTGGGGTGATGTCTTTGATCGTACAAGGTGCAGACATCCAGTTGAGCGGCTTGTATGAGCCGAGTTCGGAGAATATCAGCAGGCTGTTGTCTGCCTTGATGAGCAGCACACGCTTGGCCAACGGCAAAGAGGCATTCAAACGGCCGGAGTATTCGGCGGAGCAATCAGCAACAATAATTCGCACGAGCCACTACCCTACCATGCACACCCAAAGCAGCTGAGCAAACGACAATGTCCGACCAAACACGATGCCGCATCAGCCGGTAAATCGAACAGCATCTCGATGAGCTTCTCAACACACGCTTCTCAATATGCATTCCCAACGCGCCCGGCAAACGATCAAAACCACATCTCAATAAAACGCGGCACCACCGGCAAACACATGTCACCCGATGGTCAAAGAGAGATATATCTCCTGCCATGGCACCCGTCCAAACACGCATTGCCATCGCCAACGCGTAAGTTCAGCAATTCGACGGCAAAAAGCAAAACCGTATCCAATCACAATTATCATCCACACGAATACGGGAGAATACGAGAGAATACGAGAGACACGAATACGGGAGCGCTTCAAGATTCGCCAACAAAAGCAAGTGGCCTCCCACCGTAAGGCAGGAGGCCACTTAAATCGCGTCGATCAAGTCAATCAAGCAATCACTTCTCGACACGCTTGAGATTATGCGCACGCTCGACCGCAACGGTGAGCCTGTTCGAATCGAAGGAGATGAAACCGTCAGTCACAATGACCGAGTGACGATTGCCATCAGGATCCACCAGAACGATGGGACCTTCCTTGATTACGGTCAACACAGGCTCATGGTTGGGCAGGATGCCCATTCCGCCTTCGGAAGCCGGAATGGTAACGGACTTCGCCGTGCCCTGCCACACCGGATGGTCGGCGGCGACGATATTCACCTGCATAGTCGATCCGGCCATCACGCACCGAATTCCTTCTGCATGTCGTGCCACTTCTTCTCGAGATCCTCGATGCCGCCGATACCGGAGAATGCCTGCTCCGGAACGTCGTCGTACACGCCGTCGCAAATACGGGTGAACGCTTCGATGGTCTCGTTTGCCGGAACATAGGAACCCGGACGACCGGTGAACTTTTCAGCGACGTAGAAGTTCTGACCGAGGAACTGCTCGATCTTACGAGCACGGTTCACGGTGGTCTTGTCTTCTTCGCCGAGTTCGTCGATACCGATCAGGGCAATGATATCCTGCAGCTCCTTGTTACGCTGCAGAATCGCCTTGACGCGGTTCGCACAGTCGTAGTGGGCCTGGCCCACGTAACGAGGATCAAGGATTCGAGAAGTGGAGCTCAGCGGATCCACTGCCGGGTAGATACCCTTGGAAGCGATGTCACGGGAGAGCTCGGTGGTTGCATCCAGGTGGGCGAAGGTCGTTGCAGGGGCCGGGTCGGTGTAATCATCGGCCGGCACGTAGATTGCCTGCAGCGAGGTGATGGAGTGGCCACGGGTGGAGGTGATTCGCTCCTGCAGCGCACCCATCTCGTCCGCCAGGTTCGGCTGGTAACCCACTGCGGACGGCATACGGCCGAGCAGCGTGGACACCTCGGAACCTGCCTGGGTGAAACGGAAGATGTTGTCGATGAACAGCAGCACGTCCTGGTTCTGCACGTCACGGAAGTACTCTGCCATGGTCAGTGCGGTCAGCGGAACACGCAGACGGGTACCCGGCTGCTCATCCATCTGGCCGAAGACCAGTGCGGTCTTCTCGAGAACGCCGGCCTCTTCCATTTCGCCGATCAGATCGTTGCCCTCACGGGTACGTTCACCGACGCCTGCGAACACGGACACACCGCCGTGATTCTGGGCGACTCGCTGAATCATTTCCTGAATCAGAACGGTCTTGCCGACGCCTGCGCCACCGAACAGACCGATCTTGCCGCCCTGCACGTACGGGGTCAGCAAATCGATGACCTTGATGCCCGTCTCGAACATCTGGGTCCTGGATTCGAGCTGATCGAATGCCGGCGGGTTACGGTGGATGGGTCAGCGCTCGGTGATGGTGATGGTCTCGTCATCCTTCTGGTTGAGAACGTTGCCGGACACGTCAAACACGTGGCCCTTGGTAACGTCACCAACCGGAACGGAGATCGGACCGCCGGTGTCGTACACGGTGGCGCCACGAACGAGGCCGTCGGTCGGCTTCAGCGCAACGGTACGCACGGTGGAATCACCGAGGTGCTGTTCAACCTCGAGGGTGATCTTCTTAACGCTTTCGCCCTCTTCGCTGAGCGTGCTGGACAGCTCAACGGTAAGTGCGTTGTAAATGTCGGGCAGGTGGCCCACCGGGAATTCGACGTCGATAACCGAACCCTGGATACGCGTAACGCGTCCAGCGGTCGGATTCGCAGCCGTCTCGGGAGCCGCTGTGGTCTGAGTCTCAGCCATATGCGTTCCTACTCTTCCTTCTTATTCAGCGCGTCGGCGCTGCCGATGATTTCGGTAAGTTCCTGTGTAATCGAAGCCTGTCGCGAAGCGTTGAGCTTGCGGGTCAGGTCGTCGATCAGGCTGCGGGCGTTGTCTGTAGCCGTATGCATGGCGTTCTGTCGGCTTGCAGTCTCGGATGCCGCTGCGGTGAGCAGGCATTCGTGAATACGGGACTGAATGTACTTCGGCAGAATCGCGTCAAGCACTTCGTCGACGCTCGGCTCGAACGCATAAAGCGGGGTCGCGGCGTCAGCTTCGGACTCCGGTACCGGGCCGGCATCCGGCTGGTCCGGACGAACGAGCTCAACTGGCAGCATACGCAGCACACGCACCTTCTGGACCACCATATTCACGAATTCGGTGAACACAATGTAGAGTTCGGAAACTCCGCCTTGGTCCGCCGGCTTCATGTAAGCGTCCAGAAGTGCCTTCGAGATGGACTCTGCGACTTCCACGCCGGGCTGGTCGGTATCGCCCTCCCAAGTACCAGCAACATCACGGTTGCGATACTTGTAGTACGTCACACCGCGGCGACCATACACATACAGTTCCGGCTGCTTGCCGGCCTCATCGAGGCGAGCCAGCAGCGATTCCGTTTCGCGGATGATCGAGGAGGTGTACGGGCCTGCCATACCAC
>CAVEVJ010000120.1:0-6256 GCA_963619075.1 Acidaminococcaceae bacterium | reverse complement strand
CTCATAGTTATGCATGTAACGCTTGGACTGCGGACCGGACAGCGCGTCGATCTGCTGCTCCATCTTGAGCATGTTCAGGGTGGAAACGCCCAGAATCTGGGTTTCGCCACGCTGGAACAGAGCGGAACCATGCACGCGCGGCACAATGTCCACTTCGGCGGACAGGGTGCGGATGTCGCGCAGGCCACGGCCGTCGATGCGGTAATCCTGGGTCAGGATGCGGCGACGCACGATCTGGCGCTGCAGTTCCTTGAACGCGTTGCCGATTTCCTTTTCCTTTTCGGCTTCGTCCATGTCGGTGAACTCGCCTGCGAGGGTGGCTTTGACGCCTTCCTTGATTTCGTGGATGCGGTCCTGGCGCGGCAGCTTCTCCGCGATGGACAGGGCCTCGTCGAGATCGGCATGGGCGATTTCATCGATGCGGTTGTACAGATCGTCGGTGTACTCCGGGAACAGCTGGAATTCCTTGGTTTCCTTCGCTGCGATCTTCTTGAGCTCGTTCTGGGCCTCGCAAATCACCTTGATGAACGGCTTCGCGGCTTCAAGACCGCCGGCGACGACTTCCTCGTCCGGCTTGGTCTGGCCTTCGTCGTAGATGAGGGTCCAGGCGTTCTTGCCCGCACCAGCCTCGATCATGGCGATGGCGACATCGCCGTTCTCGACGACTCGACCGGCGACCACGATCTCGAACACGGCGCGATCACGTTCGCTCCAACGCGGGAAGGCGACCCACTGGCCGTCGATCAGGGCCAGACGCACGCCAGAGACCGGGCCGGAGAACGGCAGGCCGGAAATCATGGTGGATGCGGAAGCGGCGTTCAGCGCGATGACATCGTACGCATCATCCGGGTTGACCGCGAGCACGGTTTCCACAACCTGCACCTCATTGCGCAGGGTATGGGGGAACAGCGGACGCAGCGGACGGTCGATGATACGGCACGCGAGGATGGCCTCGGAGCTCGGACGGCCTTCGCGGCGGAAGAAGGAGCCCGGAATCTTTCCCGCGGCGTACATCTTCTCTTCCACGTCAACGGTCAGCGGGAAGAAGTCGTAGTTCTCCTTCGGGCTGGAACCTGCGGTGGTGGTGGAAAGCACCATCGAATCATCATCGAGATAGGCGGCTACGGCACCATCCGCCTGCTGGGCGAGACGACCGGTCTCGAAGCGCAGCGTGCGCTTGCCAAACGAACCATTGTCGATAACGGCTTCAACAGCCTTGATTTCGGGACCCTCCATAGGGTTCCTCCTTTTTTTTCTTTACCTGTGATACCTACCATCGGCGGTCCTCTTCAGCGGACCCAACCGACTGCTACATGCGTGACGCGGCGTTGCCTCCGCCGCTTTCCTCATCTCTTGATTCTAGACCTCTATGCCCAAAGCCGTTGGGCTTGCAACATGTCTTTCCTCATCCGCGGCTGTCATGCAAAAAAACGCCCGAACGCCATAAGGCGCTCGGGCGGAAGAATATAACTATCGGCGCAGACCCAGACGCTCAATCAGGGAGCGGTAACGGTTGATGTCGACGCGCTTGAGGTAATCAAGCATACGGCGACGGTCACCGACCATCAGCAGCAGACCACGACGGGAGTGGTGATCGTGCTTGTGCTCCTTGAGGTGCTCGGTCAGATCAGCGATGCGCTTGGTCAGCAGAGCAACCTGGACCTCCGGGGAGCCGGTGTCACCCTCGTGGGTAGCGTAGGTCTTGATGATTTCCTGCTTCTGCTCAGCCGTAAGTGCCACGGCATCCTCCTTATGTTGCTGCGCGGTGCTGTCGGCCTTATGCCGACGCGCTCTCTATCCGCGGGCGAAACACGCCAAAGGGAAATATTACACGAAGGGATGACTAAATCGCATTCCGTCATACCGCGGTAAGCAGGCCACCGAGCATCACCACGCCCAGCGCGACCAGCTCAATCGCGAAGAACAGCAGGAACGAGGCCCAGCTGCGCGTAAGCACGTTGAATTTCGACTCTTTTTTGACGCACACCAGCAGACCGACCCACAGCACCGCGTAGACGGCAACGCCGAAACCGGCTGCGATGATGCCCAGATTCGCCGCGTTGGCAAGATCCGCGGCCGAACCGTACATCACATAGGTGGCGTTCCAGAAGTTGAAGCTCAGCAGGCACACGCCAGCCACGAACTGTTCGGCGGCCAGTCCCACCACGAACACGGTTCCCCACAGCCACTTCTTCACATCGGCCACCATCAGGCCGAGTCCGGCGAGCGCCATGATCGTGACGGTCCACGAGATCAGAGCCACGCCCTTGGGGTTGAGGAAGCTGAGGTTCGCCACCAACCAGGCGGAATCGTTGACCGCGACGGCGCGCCCCCACCAGTATGGTGCGATGAGCGCGGCGAGCACGAGCACGATGAACAGCACCCAGTGCGCGGGGCGTGAGTGCTTGCGTTCGATGTCCGCCAGAGACAGGTCGGACGCTTCGATCGATGCGGCGGGATGTTTGGAGACGTCGATTCTCTCAGTGTTGCCGTTCGCATGCTTCGCGTCCTTGCCGCTCTCCGAGAGTGTCATATTCAGCTCCGTATGTGTATCGCATTCAGCTATACAAAAGGCGTGCCGTTAAGCACGCCTTCTTCTTCTCTAAGGATTGTCCGGAGCGGATGACGGGAATCGAACCCGCGTAATCAGTTTGGAAGACTGAGGCTCTACCATTGAGCTACATCCGCGCATCGTTTGCGTCAGCAGATGCCGACGTAAAGCGACTCGAGCTATTATACACACTCTCCGAACATTCGCAAATCACCGCCTGTCTCTATGCCTCGGCCACGCAGACCTGGTAGGGTTCGAGGGTGACTTCGGCGGGCAGAACGATGCTGCCGTCGGAGTCGAGGCGGACGGTCTGCCGTGCGGACGAGAAGTTGAACAGTCCCAGCACCGTGCGGCCTTCCACATGGCGCACCATCGCCAATACGGCGTCGTTGTGCGCATCCCACGTGGTGACCCATGCGTCCGGGTCGAAGCATGGATCGTCGCGCATTTCGCGGACGCCCTTTAGTCCGTCCCACATCTGCTTCTGCAGGGTGCCGGCCTTCTTGCGTTTCTCGGCGTTTTCCCAGTTGAACGGGCTGCGATGCAGATTACGGGAGTCCTCGACGCGATCCGGATCCTCTTTGTATTCCCAACCGTTGAGCTGTACGATCTCGTCGCCGCAGCTCAGCATCGGGAAGCCACGCAGGAACGCCATGGCCGAATGCATCATCAGATCGCGTTTCATCGAGATTTCCAGCAGCGGCTTATCGTGCGTGATTAGCGCTCGTTCCACGCCGCACATGCTGGCCGTGGTGCCGCAGCTGCGTGCGTCCTTCGACGCCTCGTCGTAGTTGTATAGCTCGCCCATGGCCCAGCTGCCGGGCACGGAGCCTTCGTAGAAGTGGTACAGGAACTCCTTGTGCTTCAGCGGATCGATGCCGAGGCGAATCTCCTCCGGTTCGTCAAGACCCCAGCCGACATCATCGTGGCAACGCAGATAGTTCACGAACCAGCAGTTCTCCGGCAGTGCGTCGAGCTTGTCGAGCTGGTCCTTCAGCAGGCGCACGTCGCCGCTGGCGAGCGCGCTCCACAGGTTCACCATGATGGACACGTTGTACAGCATGTGGCATTCGGGACGTTCCGGGGTGCCGAAGTAGGCGGCGAGTTCCTTGGGGGCCATCACCACCTCGCCCTTGAGCACCACGGCCGGGCAAACGCATTCGAGCACGATGCGCAGCATGCGCACGATGGTGTGCACCTGCGGCAAGTTGCGGCAGGTGGTGCCGAGTTCCTTCCAGATGTACGGCACGGCGTCGATGCGGAACACTTCAACGCCGAGGTTCGCAAGTCCCAGCACGCTTTTCATCACGGCGACGAAGACCTTCGGATTGCGGTAGTTCAAATCCCATTGGAACGGGTAGAACGAGGTGAGCACCCACTTGTTCATGTCTTCGTTCCAGGTGAAGTTGCCGGGCGCGGTGGCCGGGAAGACTTCCGGCACGACGGCGTCGTACTGGTCGGGGATGGTGCGGTCGTCGTAGCAGTAGTAGTAGCCCTGATATTCCGGGTCGCCGGCCTGCGCGGCCTTGGCCCAGCGGTGGCTGGATGCGGTATGGTTCATCACGAAGTCGAGACACAGGCTGATGCCGGCGCGACGTAGTTTCTTGGTGAGTGCGGCCAGGTCTTCATTGGTGCCCAGGCTCGGGTCGACCGAATCGAAATCCTCCACCGCGTAGCCGCCGTCGTTCTGCGGATGCGGCATTTTCAGCAGCGGCATCAGATGCAGATAGGTGAGCTTCTGTTCCTTGAGATACGGCACCTTTTCAGCGAGGTTCTTCAGATCTCCGGCGAACAGGTCGGTGTACATGGTCATGCCGAACATGTTGCCGCGCTTGTACCATTCCGGATCGGACACACGCTTGGTGTCGAGGCGCTTCAAGTCGGCGGGTCGGGCCGCATGGGCCTCGTTCATGAGTTCCCGCAGGTCTTCCAATGCCCCGTCATCGCCATATAGGCTTGCGAACAGTTCCTCCAGTTCCTCACTGTGCTGCGCGAGACGATTTGCGAACGCTTCGTCGGACTTGGAACGTGCTGCTGCCATGGGCGGACTCCTTCGAAAACTTCATTGTTGCGAGTCTTTACGCAGCTTCCATTGCTGCGCTGTCACTTAGTGTAGCGCGGCACGTTGCGTTTATCAAACCGGTTCGACGCGCACTCTCGCTTACTCTCAAACGTTTGACGAACTCCCGTCGCCCCTGTAGACGGCTATATATGCCACGGCCGATGCGACGGCCCCGTCATGACTCAGGGAGATGTGCATCTCATAAGGTCGCGAAGCCAAGGATTCCCGTAGTTTGCTCCGCACTTGCGGGGACAGGCAGATATGGGGAACGCCGTGCGAATCGTCGAGTATTTCGACGTTCGACCATGGAAAGTCGTCGACAGTGTAGGGGCGGGCGTGGTTGCCGGAACCATGTTCCGGCACAAAAGACAGCGCCTCGCACCACGCCTTGAGGAAAGCCTCCTTACCGGCCCAACGAGCGGCGAGATGCACCGTTTCACCGTCGTTCTTCGATTTCGCGCGTTGCGCCGCCTGACGGAACTCACGCGCGGAAAACAGCCCTCGTATACGTGAGCCGGGCAAGCTCAACTGCTCGCCAAACGATTCCACGTCGACAACGTCATGTCCCAAGCCCATCATCGAACGAATCCTTTCATGTCTCAGCCGCAGCGCTTCGACGGCCATCGTCTACGCGCATCGATCGTAAGAAAACCAATCGTAAGAAAACCAAAATCATAAGGGAAATCATGGGAACCCCCAACCGCCGGAGCAACAGGAGGTTCCCATTATTCTCGAATGAAACGGGCCGATCCGACTGCGCGGGCCGGCCCGTTTCATCACGCCTCGAAGTAGCCGTCCGCTCCCAGACGCGCGTTCGGGTCGAGCAGCATGGCCTTCTCGACTTCGTGGGCGTTATAGCCATGTCCGTCTTCGCGGAACCTGCGATTATCGATCGGCTCGTAGAGCGCCGCACGGCCCATCATGCCCTCCTCAAGTCGGCGCTGGCCGTCCGCCAGTCGGGCATCGGCACGTTCGCGCCACTGGCGCAGCGCGTCGGAGCCGGACGTATTGGCCACAGCCGCTTCGAAGGCGCCCGGGTTCACGATCGCGGCGAAACCGGATACGTGGCCGAAGCCGAGCGATGTCACGAGACCGGCCTTCACCGAACCCACCTTCAAAGGCTTGCGCAGCCAGACCATGTGGTCGTCGCGCATGAGCTTCGGATCGACGCAGTCAAGCGCCGCGTTCGCAGGGATCACACCGGACTTGAACAGCTGAGTCAATCCGTTGACCTGGAAGATGCAGGCACCGCCCTTGGCATGGCCGGTGAGCGTCTTCTGCGAGATCACGAACAGCGGGTTGCCTTCCGTGCGTCCGATGGCGTGGGCCAGCGTGTTGTGCAATTCGGATTCGTTCGGATCGTTGGCGTTGGTGGACGTATCGTGCTTGGAGACCACGGCGATGTCGTCCGCGCTCACGCCAAGCCTGGCGAGATCGCGCACCAGCTTGGACTCCCTGCCGCCCATGCCTGCGGCGAGCGCACCCAATCCCGGGGCCGGGATGGACGTGTGCGCGCCATCCGCGTAGGAATGCGCGAATCCGACCACGCCGGCCACCGGCAGCCCCAGCTTCAGCGCGATGTCGCCTCGCGTCAGCAGGATGGTTCCGCCGCCTTGCGATTCCACGAATCCACCGCGACGACG
>CAVEVJ010000119.1:0-3117 GCA_963619075.1 Acidaminococcaceae bacterium | reverse complement strand
TGTATACCGCCAAGCTGAACGCAGATGCAGTCCACGCCGTGGATGGCGCGAACCCGAACAAGGTCACCCTCGATTACACCCACGATCCGAACGACAACTCCTCGCACCACGTGCCCGGACCGGAAGTCAAGGTGTACACCTATGACTTCGGCTTCCTCAAGGTGAAGGCCGACGGCCAGACCGGCCTTGATAGCGCCAAGTTCGTCATCAAGCAGGATGACCAGTACTTCAGGTTCAACACGACCACCGGTCTGTGGGAGAACGGCACCAAGAGCGCTGATCCGGTGGATGCCGACAAGTTCACCGGAACCAACGGCGTCTTCGAGTTCAAGGGCCTTGCCGAAGGTACCTACGACGTTGTGGAGACCGACGCTCCGGCCGGTTACCTGTCCACTACCAAGGCCAAGTTCCAGGTGGTCATCACCGCCACCAACAAGGACAAGGACGGCAACGTTCTTGGTCCCGAACATAAGATCAAGTTCGTGAACGGCAACATCGGCTTCAACCTGCTGACCAACCTCAATGAGGACGGCACCGCCAAGAATGGTGGCGCGAAGGTGAAGAACGTGAAGTCCGTCACCCAGCTGCCGCTGACCGGTGCCGCGGGCATCGCGATCTTCAGCGTGATGGCCGCCCTGGTCATCGGCGCGGGCGTCGTGGTCGGCATGAAGCGCCGCAACATCACCTCCCGCCTTGCATGATGAACGGCTGAACAACCGCGAATCATAGCGACTCAGTGCCGTCCCACGGTCTTCGGACCGTCGGGACGGCATTCCCGGTTCTACGCACATGTGCGGAAAACGTATCGGAAAGGACGTCCCATGGCGCAATCGGACCAGTTGCTGCGTTACGACACCTTGACGTTCGAAGAGGCGATGGACGTGTCGGACGTCATGCGCGAACGCCGCATGTTGCGGCGTATGTCGAGGACACTCGCCGTGTTCATGGTGCTGCTGATCGGCGGTGGATCCGTTCGACATTGCCAACGGCGGCAGCAAAGCTTCCAGCGAGACGGATTCCAAAGCGTCGAAAGACTCCGAATACCAGAATCTGCTCGACACGGGCAACGGTGTCATGGGATCGATCGAAATCCCGAAAATCGACGTCGATTTACCCATCTATCACGGTACGGGAGAAGACCAACTCGCCATGGGCGTCGGCCACCTATACGGCACAAGCCTTCCGGTGGGCGGCACGAGCACGCACACGGTGATCACAGGCCATCGAGGGCTGGTCAAATCGCTCATGTTCACCCGACTTGACGAAATGGTGGAAGGGGATTACGTCTATTTGAAAATCATGGGGGAGACGCTGGCCTACGAAGTGGACGACATCAGCATCATTCTGCCGGATGACGAATCGAAACTGCGCATCGTCGACGGGGAGGACAGGATTACACTGATGACATGCACTCCATACGGCATCAATACGCACCGACTGCTGGTATCCGGACACAGGGTGGAGATACCCGATCCAGCTCCCGATCCGACCGATCTGCACGATTGGCGAACCATCGGCATATGGTCATGCGCGGGCATTCTTGTTGTCGGCGGATTTCTGGCGTGGTTGTTCAATCGCATCCGCCACGGCGTATGGCATCGAATGCGCCATGCGACACGAATTCATGTGAAACGTTCCGATAAGTGGTTTCGGAACATTGCCGAATAAATATCAATCCGGGTTTTTCGAATTTTCAAAACATATCAGGAAGGCGGACGCCATGACGGGCAAAAGATTCAGCGCGAGCGAAATCAAATACTTGGAAGTGCTGCCGGTTGTGGAATCCGCGTCCGTCGATACCATATCGTTCTCACGTGCGTTCCAAACGTATTGCATGCATCGGTATGTCAATGGCGAGGACCCGGAACTGATCTTCGCGACCGTGGGTCTGCCAAGCTCACTCGTCGGCAAGGAGCGGATCAAGCGTTGCGTCCGACGTTGGCAGAAAGACCAGCGGCTGATGAGTGAGATTCGCAATGCCGAAGGATTGGTCGATGATGGTGCGAGCATTCGCTACACGCTCATCCTCGCCAACGCCATGAAAATCGAAGAGCTCCATCGTACTGTGAGCAAGCTGCAGCAGAAGCTGGATCGTCTTGCCAAATCACAGGAAAGCGAGTACGAAATCTGCGAGTAGTTTGACCCCGTAGGCCATCACCACAATGCCGCAGATGCGATTCATGATGTCCGCCACCTTGTGATTGATTTTGCTGCTGAACGCGGAAATCAGCATGGTCAATCCGAAGAACCACAATGCGGAAGCGGTCTCCACACCGGTGATGAACGGTGTGGACTGGGTGGATGTGAGCGTTGCGCTGAACGCGCCAAGCATCAGCGTTCCGTCGATGATGGCCTGCGGATTGAACCAGGTGACCACGCCTGCGGTGATTACGGTTCGCAGTATCTCGCTATCGCCTCCGAAACGGGTTGCGATCGAGTCGGCGACGGTGTTCGCGTTGCTGCCGTGGGAATCCTGTGATTGCCGGCTTGCGGTGTTCGGCTGGTCGCTTTTGGTGAACAGCAGTCCTGCGCCGATGCGCAACACAAGCAGTCCGCCGATGGCGAGGACACCGAGGCGGAGCCATTCATGGCGCTGCATGAGCTGGCCGATGCCGAAGAAGCATGACAACGACAGCGTGACGTCGAAGAACAGCACGATCAGGGCGGTCAGCAGCGCACGACGGCGTGGTTTGCGCAATGCCGAGTTGATGACGAACAGATTCTGCATGCCGATTGGCGCAACGTATGCCAAACCAAGCGTCAAACCCTGCAGAAAGAAACCCATACCTCACCATTCCTCATCTGAAATACTTTGGATGGTTTGTTTTCAACCAACCAAACTCGGTCAAACGTGCTGTCGCTGTGGCCGCAAACCGCTGTATTTCGTGTGTTTTCGGTCGAACCTGTAGTTATCTTAGAAGAGAAGCTATAATGGGCAACCAGCCAAATAAGCAGGTAAATCCAGCCAAGACATACGAAGGAGTGATATGGCCCGCATTGCGCCGCTGAATATCGATTGGAAGCCGGACCGTGACTCCGACATATCGATCACCGAACAAATCGTGCGGTACATGTGCGATCAGGTATCAAGCGGCAACTGGGCCATCGGATCTCGTC
>CAVEVJ010000118.1:0-2951 GCA_963619075.1 Acidaminococcaceae bacterium | reverse complement strand
GGGCTACAAGTCCGACCTCATTCCGGTGGAGATCAACGTCGGAGACCAAGTAGTCAACACGTTGCGCGCCAACAGCCAGCTCGACTGGACCTTCACCTCCGAGCAGGACGCCATCGACGGCACCAAATCGGGCAAATACTATGCCGCTGTGGTGATTCCGGAGAGCTTCAGCACCCGCATGATGACCTTCTTCACGGCGGACGGCGACCATGCGACACTCACCTACTACAACAACGAGAAGAAGAACGCCCTCGCGCCGAAGATCACCGGCCAGGGTGCGGACACCGTGGCTGCGCAGATCAACGAAACGTTCTCGGAAACGCTCACTAGCACGGCCCTGGAGATAGCTTCGCAGCTTTCGGACGCGCTTAACGACCCCGAGACGCAGAACCAGCTGGTCAAATTCAACAGCAACATCACGCAATTCGCGCAATCGCTCAACGATTCCGCATCCACGCTGCAGACGTTCGCGTCATTGACATCAAGCGCGCAGACCATACTTAACAGCTCCAACCAGCTGCTCACGCAGGTCAAAGGCAACGCCAAGGACGCGAAGAAACAGCTCAATAAATCCAGCAGCAACATCAGCGATCTGACCGACGCGGTAAGCACCAGCACGCAGGCGTTGAGCACCGCGTTCGACAGTTCGGCGAGCGGTCTCGCCACCGTGTCGGACGACGTGGATTCGCTGTTCTCCAATGTCGGCACGCAGGCCGGCGACACATCCTCGGCATTGCGCAATCAGGCGTCGAGCATCAGCACGCATGCGGAAAGCTACCAGAAGATCTACGATTCGATCGACGAGCTCAGCAAGAGCGACTATCTGCCGTCGGCCGCGAAAGCGGCGTTGGAGCTGTTCAAGACGAACCTGTCCTCCACCATCGAACAGCTCAACAATCTGGCATCATCCATCAACGAAAGCGCCGACCGGATCGACGCCAAAGTAAGCGATGCCGCGCAGGAGAAGGAGCAGGTCAAGCAGCTCGTCGACCAAGCTAAATCGTCCGTCAACACCGTCAAAACCAGCTACGACAGCGAGATCAAGCCGCAACTCGACAACATCGCCAGCTCCATAAACAGCCTGTCCTCATCGCTGAGCGCCTCCGCATCCAGCCTGAAGGACACGCTGGGCGACCTCAACTCCACCACAGCCACGGCGAACAGCCAGCTGACCAGCATCCGGGACACGCTCAACTCCACCGCGGAAACCCTGAACAACGCCAGCGGAAAGATCACCGAGTTCAGCACGGAGCTTTCCGAAGCGCTGAGCAGCGGGGATCTGAACGCCGTGAAGGAAGTGCTCAGCACCGATGCCGAAACGCTGGCGTCCTCGCTGGCCGCACCCGTGGCGCTCAACCGCACGGCGGTGTTCCCCGTGGAGAATTTCGGCTCTCAGATGACCCCGTTCTACACGTTCCTGCCGTTGTGGGTGGGTTCGCTGCTGATGGCGGTGACCCTCAAGACCACGGTTTCGCGCAAGATCCGCAAGCAACTGGGCGATCCGAAACCGCATGAGATGTTCCTCGGCCATTACGGAGTGTTCGCCCTGATAGCACTGCTGCAAAGCACGTTCTCGCTGGGTGGCAGCCTGTTGTTCCTGCATGTGCAGGCGGTGCATCCGTGGCTGTTCATGCTTAGCGGATGGGTCAGCGGCCTGGTGTTCTCGTTCTTCGTGTACACGCTGGTGGCCAGTTTCGGCAACGTCGGCAAGGCGATCGGTGTGATCTATCTTGTCGTGCAGATATCCGGAGCAAACGGAGCCTACCCGCTTTCGGTACTGCCTGACATCATCACGAAGATCAGTCCGTTCCTGCCGGCCACGCATTCGATCGCGGCCATGCGTGCGGCGATCGGCGGCATCTATAACAACGATTACTGGCAGGCGATCGGCTCCCTGCTGTTGTTCATTCCTCCGTTGCTGATTATCGGCCTGCTGCTGCGCATTCCGTTGCTCAAATTCAACAAGTGGTATGTGGAGAAGGTGGAAAGCACGAAGGTGATCGCATGACACCGGAGAATCGCGATGCAAAGGGAATCGTGCAGAACGCCGTCGATGCGGCCGTGCAGAAGGTGCAGGGCCGTCGGGAACTGCTGCGCGAGCAGATCGACAACAAGATCATGCAGGCCACGCTGTCGATCGTCATTTCCGCCGGTATAGGCGCGGTGACGATCGAAGAGGTGTCGCGGCGTTCCGGCGTTGCCAAGACCACCATCTACCGCAGATACAAGAACGCGGACGATCTGTTGCAACGCGCGAAATTGGAAATCGCCGGGCTGCCGGATTTCAACGATCTGGAAACCTCCCGCAACGGTCTGCTCACCATGTTGCAACGCATCCAGAACTGTTTCGACAGCGAATTGGGGTTGAAGGCCGTGGGCGTGGTGCTGTCTTCCGACAACGATTCGCTGCGGTCGCTCGCGGACCAAGTGATTCAACCGGCCGAACAGCGGTTCTCGTCGTTCATCAATCGTGGAATGGCCAACGGCATATTCCACACCGGGCTCAACCTGCATTTCCTGTTCAGCACCGTGTTGGGTTCGATGCTTACGTATGAGGCTCTCTACGGCAGCAGCGAAACCACCTGGGCGGAACATATGGCCGAACTTCTTTGGCAGGGCATGGCCGCCTGACGTACGGCCGGAGGGCCGGCTTTCCGGCTACTGTATGGACGCTTCCTGACGGGCCACGTCGAGCGCCTTGTTGAACGCTTCGGTAGTCCAGCTGGCACCGGCGAGCTTGTCTATCTTGAGGTCCTTCAGCGGCTTGCCGACCACCTCACCCGGAACAGCTTCGGCGAAACTGTTCTGGCGCTTCTCGGAAACCGAGGTGAACGCATGGCCGACGACCTTCACGGCCGTGATGTTCTGGTCCTTGATCGTCAGATATACATCGATGGAATCCTCGCCGACCGGCCCGTACTGGCCTGTGATCGCATAATCGCCATCCGCAA
>CAVEVJ010000117.1:0-2548 GCA_963619075.1 Acidaminococcaceae bacterium | reverse complement strand
CCTTTTCCAGCGTCTGCGCGAAATGCTTGACTTCAGGGGTTCCGTCAAGATCGGCGCGATGGCGGAGGCCTCCGGTCCAGGCGAAGATCGACGCGATCGGATTGGTGGAGGTCTTCTCGCCCTTCTGCCAACGACGGTAATGCCGAGTCACCGTACCGTGTGCGGCCTCAGCTTCGACGGTCTGTCCGTCGGGGGTCATCAGCACGGACGTCATGAGTCCCAGCGAGCCGAAGCCCTGTGCCACGGAATCGGACTGGACGTCGCCGTCGTAGTTCTTGCAGGCCCAGATGTAGCCGCCGTGCCACTTGAGCGAGCTGGCGACCATGTCGTCGATCAGGCGGTGTTCGTAGGTCAGGCCGGCGGCCTCGTACTTGTCTTTGTATTCGGTTTCGAACACTTGCGCGAAGATGTCCTTGAACTGGCCATCGTAGGCCTTGAGAATCGTGTTCTTCGTGGACAGGTACACAGGATAACCGCGCATGAGTCCGTAATTGAAGCAGGCGCGGGCGAAACCGCGAATGGAATCGTTCACGTTGTATTGGACCTGGGCCACGCCGCCGTCCGCTCCGTAGTTGTAGACCACGTGTTCGATGGGTTCGGAGCCGTCTTCCGGCGTGAAGGTGACGGTCAGGGTGCCGGCCCCGGGAATCTTGAAGTCGGTGGCCTTGTACTGGTCTCCGAAAGCGTGACGCGCCACGACGATCGGCTTGGTCCAGCCTGGAACCAGGCGCGGTACATTGCTCATGACGATCGGCTCACGGAAGATTGTGCCGCCGAGAATATTGCGGATGGTTCCGTTGGGGGACTTCCACATCTTTTTCAGGCCGAATTCCTCGACTCGGGCCTCGTCCGGTGTGATGGTGGCGCACTTGACGCCGACATGCTCGCGCTGAATGGCCTTGGCGGCGTCGACGGTCACCTGATCGTCGGTGGCATCGCGGTTTTCGATGCCCAAATCGTAATAGTCGAGATCGATATCGAGATATGGCAGAATCAGACGATCCTTGATGTCTTTCCAGATGACGCGGGTCATCTCGTCGC
Organism: Acidaminococcaceae bacterium; assembly: GCA_963619075.1. GTDB lineage: Bacteria > Actinomycetota > Actinomycetes > Actinomycetales > Bifidobacteriaceae > Bifidobacterium. The sequence goes on along the minus strand of CAVEVJ010000117.1, from coordinate 1,507 downwards.
CGTCGAGCTCGACGACCTTTCCTTCGACCTTGATTTTGGCCATGGGTGCCCTCCTGTCAGAATTGAGGATGATGCTCCCGTCTTATATCATTCGTGTTAATTTCATGCGCGTATGTCCAAAATCGTGGATGACACGCAGTGGCCGCATCGGGCGGACGCGTGTCATTGCTGAGCATTAGCCTTGAAGTCATGTCTCAGGAAATTGAAATCGGTTTGGGCAAGAAGGGTCGTCTGTCTTATTCGCTGGATGACGTTTCCATTGTTCCCTCTCGTCGTACTCGTGATCCGCAGGATGTGTCCATCTCCTGGCAGGTCGATGCCTATGAATTCGATGTGCCGGTCATCGGCGCTCCGATGGATTCGGTGACCAGCCCGGCCACTGCCATAGCCATGGGCAAGATGGGTGCTCTTGGTGTTCTTGACTTGGAAGGTTTGTGGACCCGCTACGATGATCCGCAGCCGCTGCTCGACGAGATCGCGCAATTGCCGCCGGAGGCCGCCACGGCGCGTATCCAGCAGATTTACGCCGAGCCGATCAAGCCGGAGCTCATCGTGGAACGTTTGCATGAAATCCGCGATGCCGGCGTCACCGTTGCCGGTGCGCTTTCGCCTCAGCGCACCCAGGACTATTATTCGACCGTGCTTGAGGCGGGAGTGGATCTGTTCGTCATCCGCGGTACCGTGGTGTCTGCCGAGCATGTGTCCGTCGATCATGAGCCGTTGAACCTGAAGAAGTTCATTTACGATCTCGACGTGCCCGTCATCGTCGGTGGAGCCGCCAACTATACCGCGGCCCTGCACCTGATGCGCACCGGCGCCGCGGGTGTTCTAGTCGGTTTCGGTGGCGGGGCTGTTTCCGCGAACCGCAACACTATTGGTGTCCATGCTCCGATGGCTACCGCGATTGCGGATGTGGCCGAAGCCCGTCGCGATTACATGGATGAATCCGGTGGACGCTATGTGCAGGTGATCGCGGACGGCGGCATGGGGGACTCGGGCAGCTTCGTCAAAGCTTTCGCACTTGGCGCGGATGCGGTCATGCTTGGTTCTCCGCTGGCCCGTGCCGAGGAAGCTCCGGGGCAGGGTATGCACTGGGGAACCGAAGCCCGCCATCAGACATTGCCGCGCGGGTTCCGCACGGATGTGGGCACGGTCGGAACGCTGAACGAGGTGATGTTCGGACCGAGTCATAAGGCAGACGGCACCACCAACTTCGTCGGGGCGCTCCGACGCGCGATGGCCACCACCGGTTACGTGGATCTCAAGAGTTTCCAGCGTTGCCCGGTCACGGTGACTCCGGGACGCTGACATCCAGCGTTTTCGCAGTAAGTTATCCACATATCCACAGATGTCTCCCAGTCGCTTGACGGGAGACATTTTTTTATGACTTAATGGAGATACCCCCTCGCAAGGGTGAGAGGGGGTCTTAATAGTAAAGGAAACCAAAATGAAGGGTTCAAATGAAAAATCTCCTCCTCGCGGTGCGGAGCTTCCTCCGGATGAAGAG
>CAVEVJ010000116.1:0-16854 GCA_963619075.1 Acidaminococcaceae bacterium | reverse complement strand
GTCATTCATAGTGAAATCCCCTTGGTTACTACCTTCGCAGATATTTTAAAAGGGGTTCAACGCGCCACCATCGCCCACATGCCCCCATACTTTGCCAGCATAAAGGTCTATAGGGTGAAAATCGAAGGTTCTTAACAGCGGCGGCCAGCAATCGAGACTCACAGTAAGGGCGCAAAACGCCAATACCCCCATAACCCTTTCGCCGTCTTCGGCGTGCCGCCATGCGCACAACCATATTGAGGGGCAACGGGACCATTTCGGATGACATTTCAGCCGACCCTCGGCAAGCGTTTCCAGCGGACGTTCACACACGTCCGGACAGGCGAATGCCTATGCGCGCCGAACAATATCCGCAGCCGGCCAAGCGAATGACCTCACGTAGTCATTCCATGCAACCGTCCCGCCAGCCATCTCCGCCAGCACGTCACTCCACCGATTTGAGCGAGGTCACCGGTTCAATCCGGTCAAGCACCGGATTGACGAACAGCTGCACCACAATCGCAAACGCCATGGTCACCGCCGCCGCAATCACATAACTGAGCGGTTTCACCTCAACCTCGAAATACAACGAAGGCATGTTCAACGCCGCGGTAAGGAGCCCTCCGACCCAGCGACCGAACGGCAGACCCACAATCACACCCATCACGGTGAGCAGCATCATCTCGCGATTCACATAGCGGTGCACTTCATTATCGAAGAATCCCAGCACCTTGAGCGTGGCCATCTCACGCACACGTTCCGACACGTTCGTATTGGCCAGCGTGAACAGCACCACCAAGGCCAGTCCTCCGGCGAGCGCCACGATCAGCGCCACGACGGCTCCCATAAGGTCGAATTTAAAGCTTTCCGCCATGTCTGCGCAGCTGACGGCCTTGGTTATGGAATCGTCTTCCTCCAGGGTTTGGGCGTAGTCGATCTGCGATTGGTCGTTTCCTTTGAGGGTGGCATACATTGCGTTCCATACGAGTTCATTGTCGTCTGAAGAATCATCGGAAGAGCTGTCTGCGGAATCGTCCGAAGAGCCGTCGGAAGCACCGTCCGAAGCACCGTCGACATCAAATATCTCACGGTAATACTGTTCGCTCACGTATACGTCCGAGCCGATGAGATTGCGGGTCACCTCGCTTACCGTCGCTTCGGCCTGCACGCCGTCCCCGCTGGTGAGCGTGACCGTGCTGCCGGCCGTGATGCCGAGCACGTTGGCCGCCGATTGCGCAACGATTACGCCGTCATCGTCCAGTTCAACGGTGTCGGCCGTTTCGGAGCCGCCCAACCAGGATGGCCGTTCGAAGCCTGCCCAGCCGGTTTTCACCGGTTGGAGCGTGATCATGTCTCCCAATTCGTTCAACGAATCCTCCGGCACTACGACCAACTGAACGCTTTCGCTGCCATCGTCGGCCGTCAAATCGCCCGATTCGATGCGTATGTTCAGGTTTGACGCAACGTTGCCGTCTTTCTGTATTTTCCGCCGCATCGCGTCGGCGTCGGAATCGCTTGCGACCACCATGAGATCGTATTGGTAGACGCCGCGATATTGCTTCATGCCGAGTTCCGCGACGGTGTCGTTGATGGCCAGACCGCATACGATCAACGCGGTGCAGCCGGCCACGCCGCCAATCGTCATGATCAGGCGCGATTTGAATCGCACGATGTTACGTGCGGTGACTTTGCTGAGGAATCCCATGCGCGTCCACACCGGTTTGATTCGTTCCAGGAAGATGCGCGAGCCCGCGCGCGGTGGTTTGGGCCGCATCAGCATGGATGGCAGTTGCCGCATTTCGTTGAGGCACGCGTATATGGTCGCGCCGACCACGCCAACCACGAACAGTGCGATTCCGGCGGTGCCGTACAGCGGATCGTATTCAAGTCGCACGCCCGGCATCACATACATGCCTTTCAGCACGGTCAGCAGGAACGCCGGAATGCCGACGAATCCGAGCAGCACGCCGAATCCTCCCCCCACCAGGCAGGCGAGCAATGCGAACAGCACGTAGCGCAACGCCACTTTCACATGCCCGTAGCCGAGCGCCATGTAAGTGCCGATGAGTCCACGGTCCTCCTCTACTTTGCGTGCCATGGAGGTAAGGCTCATCATCACCGCCACGATCAGGAACACAATCGGGAATGCATTGCCGATGGATTGGATGGATTCCAGATCGGATTTGAGCGCGCTGAATCCGCCCATCTGCGACCGGTCCTGCACATACCAGCGCACGGTCGGTATGCTGCTTTCCAGTTTGTCTTCCTCATCTTGCAGCTGTTGTTCGGCTTGGGTGAGTTGTTGCGACTGCGCGGCCAGCTCTTCCTGCGTTATCTGCCCGGTTTGCAGCAGCAACTGCGCGGCTTGGGCGGCTTGGTTTTTCCGCTCTTCCAATTGCGATTTCGCCTGGTCGATGCTTTCGCGCGCTTGGTCGAGGAGTTCCTGCCGACGTGCTTTCTGACGTTCGCCTTTCACATCGTTGTCGATACGGTCCACGACTTCGCCGATTTTGCTCTCGTAGACGCTGCCGTACGTGTTCTCGTCGGCCGCACCGGAAACGAGCAGCGTTGCTCCCGTATATAAGGTACCGGTCACGCCGTCGGATGGCGCGAAGAACGTGTAGTCGCTGGTGCTGGTCGATCTGAACGACGTCATGCCGGAGTAGCCGTCCGGATTGCTCAGGTTCTGCGGGTCGAGCACAATGCCCACGATGGTCAGTTCCGTTGGGAAGGATGGCGTCTGATCGTCGGATTGCGCGGAATCTTCCGTTTCCACGGTTATTTCAGTGCCGATCGCATATCCGGAATCTTTGATGAACTGCTTGGTGACTGCGATTTCGCCGGCTTTCTTCGGCATGCGGCCTTCCTGCAGATACGGCTGGTCGATGCCGTTCACGCCGATTTCGCGCAAGGTCACGGATTTACGCCCGTTCACGTTCACCGTCACATTCTGCGACCGTTCCGGCTGCACTTTCTCAACGCCATTGACCTGCTTGAGCGCGGTTATATCGTCTTCGGTCAAACCCGCGGTAGACAACACCTGAACGTCATGAAGTCCCTGATTGTCGAAAAAACGATCCGTAGCCAGAAAAGCGTCACGGCATCCCGCATAGATGCCCGTCAATACGGCAACGCCGAGCATGGTAATCAAGGCAATCGAAATGAATCTTCTCCACGAGCCGATCCACATACGCAACATGTCTTTGACGAACGCCATGGCACCCTCCGGAACACGAATCTCAGACCATTTCATTCAATCATCGAATGCCGATGAACATACGAAGCCAATCCGAATATACGAAAAACGGATACCATATGTCTATTTTTCTGAGAACGTCGATCCATGGCGAATCGCACAACGTTACAATCAGGAAAGTTTTGGAAACCGCGGACGACCGCAATGCACAAATACGTGCGCAAAGTGGGGCGGCCGCAACCGCGGCAGAGAGAAGAAGTGAGGAAAATCCATGAGCAGTGCCCCTGCCAAAACGAAACCCCGCGAAACCGACGACGTGCCGGCGCCGCCGACACTACGAAGGTCGTTGAAGAATCGCCATATCCAGCTCATCGCATTGGGCGGAGCCATCGGCACCGGCCTGTTCTACGGATCGAGCGAATCGATCCAATTGGCAGGGCCGTCCATCCTGCTCGCCTACCTGATCGGCGGGCTCGTGATCTTCCTGATCGTGCGCGCCTTGGGCGAAATGACCGTGGAAGACCCGAAAGCGGGCGCGTTCAGCTATTACGCGACGCGTTACTGGTCGAAGCGCGCGGGATTCATCTCCGGATGGAACTACTGGTTCAACTACGTGCTTGTTTCGATGGTGGAACTGGCCGTGGTCGGAACGTTCGTGAATTACTGGTTCCCGGACATTCCCCGATGGGTGTCGGCGATCGTGTTCCTCGTGGCCGTCGCAGCGTTGAATCTTATGGGCGTCAACCATTTCGGCGAATTCGAATTCTGGTTCGCGCTCATCAAGATCTTCGCCGTGATCGCCATGATTCTCGGTGGATTGTATGTGATCATCGCGAACGTACCGACCGCATCCGGCATCCGCGCATCATTCGCCAACCTGTTCACCGAGGGAGACGGATTCATGCCGCATGGTCTGCTCAGCCGCAATGAGGATGGCACATGGTCCGGTCTGATGATGGCGTTGGTCGTGGTGATGTTCAGCTTCGGCGGCACTGAGCTGATCGGCATTACGGCGGGTGAGACGGAAAATCCACGAGTCACCATTCCAAAGGCCACGAACCGCATCATCTGGCGTATTCTCGTGTTCTACATCTGCGCACTCGGCGTGATCATGGCCGTGGTTCCATGGGATACGATCGACGGCAATTCCAGCCCGTTCGTACAGATCTTCGATTCGGTGGGCGTGCATGCGGCCGCCGCGATTCTGAATTTCGTATGCCTGACCGCCGTGATGAGCGTATACAATTCGGGCCTGTACGCAAACTCCCGCATGCTGTATTCCCTGGCCAAGCAGGGCAACGCGCCGGCATATCTCGGCAAGCTCAACAAGCGCGGCGTGCCGGTCGCCGGCGTGCTCACTTCCGCACTCATCATCGCTCTCGCCGTGGTGGTGGTGTTCGTCTGGCCGGAATTCGCATTCAACTTTCTGATGTCGATCGCCACCATTGCGGCGGCGATCAATTGGACGATGATCATGATTACGCAGCTCAAGTTCCGCAAGGTCGTGGCCGCCGGAGACGGTCCTGCCGGGCTCAAGGGGCTTAAAGGCAAGGAGGCGATCGACCGGATTTCGTTCCAGCTGCCGCTCGCACAGGTCACGCCGTATATTGTGATCGCGTTCATGATGGCCGTGGTGGTGATGATGTGCTTCTCCAGCAGCTACCGTGTGGCCGTGTTCGCCGGCATTATCTGGCTGATCGTACTGTTCGCGGGTTACCGGTTCAGGCAGGCCAGAGCAAGGGCTTACCGGAAACTCAAGGCGCGTCTCGAGGAACAGCGCGCCGAGCATGAGCGATTGGAACAGCTGAAGGCGCAGCAGGAAGCCGCACAGTCTGCCGAGCAGGGCGCCATGCAGGAAGCCGGCCGCACTGGAAAGACCGCGGGAGAGACCGGGCAGACCGCAGGACAGACCCGGGAATAGGTAGCGGAAAAGTCTCAGAGCAGCCCGCGCCGGCCCCAACCGGAAGATATGCCCGTTTTTACTGGGTTGGGGCCGAAAGGGGGTGCGCGTTCTCACACCCAGACCCCTTCACCTAATTCAAAAATGGCCATTTTCCAACGATTTGGGATTCGCACGTCAGGAAGGTCAACGTAGACGCTGGCCTCAACTCAGGAGATACAGGCGTTTCCACTGAGTTGGGGCCAGCAAGAGGGCACGGCACGGCCATTTTATTTATCGAAGAAACCTCCGATCACCCCTACAGCGCTTCGACTTCAAGCACGATCGCTTCGAGCGGCCATAACGGCGGCATCTGCAAGCCGATTTGCTCAAGCAGATGGCCGGATACCTTGAAACCGTCCATCTGAGCCGCGGCGATCCACTGCGGAGTGTTCCAGCCCCAGCGCACCTCGCCGACGTCGTCACGCAGACGCACGCGGTACATGGCGTTCGAATCGAGGCCCTTCATGCGCAGCCGCTCGGTGAGCACGTCACGAAGATTGGTGACGGTGGCCACCACCCACACCGCATGCTTGCCGTCGCCGGAAACCACACCGCGGCCACGCAGCGCCGGATCCTTGAAATCAGCGTGCAGCACGGTTCCGTGGTGCAGCACATCACGCAGCTCCTTGTACAGGTTCACGAACGCCTTGAGCTGTTCCAACTCGTCGTCGGAGCATTCAAGAATGTTCCATTCGAAACCGGAGCAGCCTTCAAGCGAGATGGCGGCACGGTAGCTCAGTTCGGTGGCACGCCATGTGGAATGCGCCGGAGACGGGCCCACATGAGCGCCGATCATTTCCGGAGGCACCACGAGTTCGGTGTAGCGCTGGATGTCCACGCGGTCGCGCGGATCGTTGGAATCGGACGCCCAGATACGGTCGGCGTGCTGCAGAATGCCCGCGTCGGTACGCGCACCGCCGGAGGAGCAACTTTCAATCTCCAGCTTCGGGAACTCATTCTTCAACTCATCGAACAGGCGATAGCAGGCGAGGGTCTGCTCGTGGAGCCCGTAATGTCCGTCGTGCACCGGCTCGGTGACGTCGCGGTTGTGGTCCCATTTGATGTAGTCGATGCCGAGCTGCTCCACAAGTTCGGCCATCTGGTCGTGCACATGCTTGTATGCGTCGGGATTAGCCAGATCAAACACGTATTGGGTGCGGTAGGATACGTCTTCGCGATAGGGCACGGCTTCCGGCGCGGCGAGGATCCATTCCGGATGCTCACGCGCGCAGTCGGAGTCGAGGTTCACCATTTCCGGCTCGAACCACAGGCCGAACTGCATGCCGAGATCGTGCACATGCTTGGCGAGGTTGTCGAGTCCGTTCGGCCAGACCTCCGGATCGACCACCCAGTCGCCCAGGCCCTTGGTGTCGTCGCGGCGCTCATGGAACCAGCCGTCGTCGAGCACGAAGCGCTCCACACCTACGGACGCAGCACGGTCGGCAAGCTTGAGCAGCGTGGCTTCATTGTGATCGAAGTACACGGCCTCCCATGTGTTGATGGTGAACGGACGCGGGCTGTTCACATGCTTTGGCAGCGAGCGCAGCCATGTGTGGAAGCGGGCCGCCATGCCGTCGAGTCCGTTGGCGGAGTAGGAGAAGCACACTTGCGGAGCCGCGTATGATTCGCCTGCGCCGAGTTGCATCTCGCCCGGTCCGAGCAGTTCGCCGGCGCCGATGAGCGTCTCATGCGGGGGCATGTTGTCGATGCGGTACGTCTGATTGCCGCTCCACGCCAGATGGCAGGCCCAGATTTCGCCTTCCGACCATTTCGGCTCACCGTCGGACGCGATGAACATCCACGGGCTTTCATGACTGGTTTTGCCGTGGCGGCATTCGCGGGTTACGGAACCGGATGGCATAGCGGCGGTGCGCGGCTGCTTTTCGAGAGGCCAGCGACCAGTGAATTGGGTGAGGGTGTCGGCGCGACGCGGCATCGGCAGCGTGGATTCCAGCCAGTTGACGGTCAGTGGCGGTTCCTCGGATTCGGCGGTATTGGTGACGTTCTGTTCCATCAGCACCAGACCGCCCTTTTGGAGGGAAAGCTTCAGTTCCAGTTTGACCGCGTTGACGGCGTCTTCGGCCACGACGTTCAGCGTATTGGCATTGACTTCGCCGTCCGCCGCAATCGGGGTGACGCTTACCGACGTCCAGCGTACGAATACCGGCTTGCCGCCACGGTAGGCTTCCAGCCCCGGACGGCCGGCGAATGCCTCAGCCCCTTGCGGCAGCAGCGACGGGCGCAGCGCGGCGTCCGGCTTTTCCTGCGGCGGAGTGATTTTCAAGGTCATGGCATCGAGCTGGCTGAGCGACGGTTCGTCGACGGAGATGCCGAAATCCTCCCCCCAGTATTCGACCTGCGGCATTTCATCGGCCGGGGTTTTCAGCACCACGCAGACGCCATCGCGACGCAGTACCACATGCGGTCCCTGATCAAACATCGTTGTCTCTCCTTGAGTCATCTCACCGTCGGGATCATGGGATTGGTTGGAAGACCCTTACGGTGGGCGCAATTGACTTTTACGGAAAATCAGTATATATTAAGCGCTTAAGTAGAGCAAGTGCCGGGCATGGCGCGAGCATCAGAGATGGCACAGGCGCCAAAGGAGTGATTCGATGACAGCGAATATGCGGCTTACCGAGGAACAACAGGACGCCATCAACACCCTGGCGTCCGCACCGGTGTACGCAGGGCAGTCGAAACTGGCGGTTTTCCGCCAACTTCCATGGAACAGGAAATTCGAATACTTCCGCGAGCACTTTCTCGTACCGCTCGCGGCGACGGCGATCATCATCTCCCTCGTCTCGTTCCTCGCCGTACGCTACTTCTCCCCCGAAAGTCGCCCCGCACTGTATGCGGCGGTGGTAGACGACGCCCTCACCACCAGCGACGCCACCGATCTGCAGGCCGCACTTGAGGAGAAGCTCGGCGAAAGCGTCATCATCGACGATTATTTCGATATGGACAAAGACGGGCTGACCAAGTTGCAGACCATGCTTTCCAGCAAGCAGATCGACGTGATCATCGCCCCCGAGGAAACCTTCGAGCAGCTGGCCGGGTACGGATATCTCACCAATCTCGAATCGACCGTCAGCAAATTGAGCAACAGTAAACTCAGCGATGCCATCGTGCAGCTTAAGGGCTTCAGCGACGCAGACGACGACGGCATCGACTCATCCGGCACCGGCAAGGGAGCATCAAAATCCTACGGACTGAAGCTTTCCGACGCGGCAGGATGGACGAGCATCGCGGACAGCGACCACAGTGCGCTCATCGGCATCGCAACCGGCACCAAGAACACCGGCACCGCGCAACAGTTCATCAACTGGCTATACCGGTAGTCGCGGTCCGTACCGGTAGATGGCCCGCCAAAACGCCCCACTGAAGAGACCCGCCAAATACAGCCAGCAGCAACCAAAGGATTGACATGGCATCGAATTTCTTCCGCGAAGACAACCCGTACAACGTGGTGATGAGCACCATCGGCGATCTGGCGATGCTGTCGGTCGCCTGGTTCGTCGGGTCGATTCCGATCGTCACCATCGGCGTCTCCACCTGCGCCGCATGCGAAGTGGCACGCAAGATGCAGGAGGCGCGCGACAACGGCATATTCCGCGAATACATCGCCGCCTACAAACGTCGGTTCGGCACGAATCTTACGCTATCCGCCATTCTTGCGCTGGTATGGGGCCTGGCCGCGTTCGACTTGCGATTCCTGTCATTGCAGAACGCAAGCGACTCCATTTCGCTGGTTTACGGCATTACCGTCGCGGTATTCGCGATTCTCGGCGCGATGCTGTCTTTCGTACTGCCGTTGGCCGGGCGCAGCAAGCTGAGCGTAGTCGAACAGGTCAAGCAGTCGTTCAAATTGGCCGTGCTTAAGCCGCTTGTGGCGATCGCCGTGTTCGTGCTCGACATTCTGCCGATTGTGCTGCTGGCCGCCGTCCCCGGAGCCATCATCTGGGTGCCGCTGCTGTGGATCATCGTGGCTTCCGGCGTCTCGTTCTGGCTGCAGATGCTGATGATTCGCAAGGCCTTCAAACTGGAGTAATGCGAACCTATTGCGGCGGCAATCGCAAACTTAAGGATACAAACTTGGACACACAGCAATCCTAAGCAAATCGAACCAGGGCTGGTTCAGACCCGAACGCCCTGCAAACGGATAATCCTGCAGATGCAGTTTGGACTCAGCTGGATTCAGGCCCGTCCGGTGGGAACCGGGCCGGTAGACTGCCTGGCGCGCAGCTCGTACGGCTCCTCTTTGAGATGCCCCACGCTCTCGCCGCCGATGATCTTCAACAGCAGTTCGGCCGCCCGCTTACCCGTATCGACCACATCACGGCCCATGGCGGTGAGATTCGGGTATGCGGCTGTGCACATGAAGGAATCGTCCCAAGACATGATCGACAATTCCTCGGGCACGCGGATGCCCTCCTCCATGGCTACGCCAAGGCCCGCCAACGCCATCACGTCGTTGTCGTAGATGATCGCGGTCGGATGGTCGTTGAACGACAGCAGTCGCTTGGTGGCCTCTCCACCGGTTTCTGGCGTGTAGTCGGCATGCAGGCAGCGGTATTTCAGACCCAGTTCGGATGCGACATCGGCGAAGGTGGAATCACGGATATACGAGTGAGCAAGCGATTCAGGGCCGCCCACGCGTGCGATCTGTCGGTGGCCGAGATCATACAGATACCGCACCGCCTTGCGCACCGCGTCGGCGTCGGCGCTTGACAGGCTGGGCAGATCGCCGACCACGGAAGCGTCGGCGATCGCAAGGACCGGCATTTCCGAATGCTCTTCCAACAGCGCCACGCACGGGTCGCCCAGCTCAACGTTGACCAGCAGCAGACCGTCCACGTTGCCGGTGGCGATCCAATCCTTGATGATCGCGAGTTTGGAATCCTCGCCGACGGCCATACGTACGAGAATCGAATAATCGTGGCGTTCCAGCTCGGCTCCGAGACCGGAGATAAGCTCCATCATGTACGATTCGACGGAAAGCAGCTTGGGATCGTAGCCGAGCACCAGACCGATGCGTTTTGTGGTGGATTTGGCCAACGCCTGTGCCGCCCCGTTCGGCTTCCAACCCAGTTCGCGGGCGATGTTCAGCACTTTCGCGCGGGTTTCTTCGGAGACGCCGGCCTTGCCGTTCAGCGCGTACGAAACCGCACTGCTGGACACTCCCGAAGCTTTGGCAACATCGAAAATCGTCACCTTACTTTTCTGGATTGGCATGTCCGATTCCTCTTCCCCGGCTGAAAACCGCCTACTTAAACGTTTCATCTACATAGTACAGCAAAAGCGCCAACAGCCTCCCGCAAAGAATCGGTGCGCTTCCATCACCTCATTCTGCAGAGCTGCCGACGCTTCGCTGACACGGTGCGTGATTCCGCCGCGGGCCGTCCTACTATTCGTAGCTTCACGGCCCGGATCCTCACCACCCAGGTCTTATACCCCGGGTTTCGCAACCCCAGGCCTTACAGCCGGGGCCCGCCGACTACCACTCACGCTTCAGGTCGTTGGCGCAGCGCAGCACGTTGGCCGCGAGGAACGCTGCGGGATCGCAATCCGCCTGCGTGCTCACATGCAGCGTGGCAGTCTCGCCCGGCAGCAGGCTGATCATGCCCTCGGCGACGGTCGCCTTGGAGTCAACCTTGTCGGCCATGCAGAACAGGTCACGCACGTAGTCTTTGGCGGTCACCGTCAGCTCGACGCCACCGTCCACGGCCTTCGCGAAGGCTTCGAACGCATCGGCCGGAGCCGCGAGCTTCTGATCGATGATCTCGGCCGGGTTGAACACGACGCGGGCGAAGGCATCGTCGGAAGCGGTGGCCACGACTAGCTCGTTGCCTGCGTCCGCATAGGAGACAATCTCCTCGGCCAACGGCAGACCGACGTGGTCGACGGCATCAAGTTCAACGTCGAAGCTCTGCGATGCGAGCACTTCGCCGGCCAGAGTCATGCGCTCGACCGTCCAGGAACCCTTCCATGCCTCGCGGGTGTCGTTGAGCACAATCAGCTCGTAGTGGTCGTTGGCGGTCTTGACGCCTTCCCAGCTGTGGGTTTCGCGGTATTCGTCGGAGACGCGCGGCTGGATGGTGGCCAGTCGCGGCGCGAAGAAGTCGCGGGATGCGTACCACAGCGGCTTGCGCTGGCCGTTGAAGTCCACGGCCGCCCAGGAGACGACCGGCCAGTCGTCATTGAGCTGCCAAATGAGTGCGCCGGCGTTGATCGGCTCCAGCGAGCGCATGTGCTCCACGCCGAAGCGCATGGCCTGCGCCTGCTGCAGCTGGCATGCCCAATGCCAATCTTCGATATCGGCCCAGTTGTCGGTGGGGATCAGCCAACTGTGTTCGCCGTCGGACGGCTTGCCGTTGACCACGCCGCCGAAGCTCACGTCGTCGAGATGGCCTGGGGTGATGTGCGAACGCATGCCGCGTGCCAGCTTGTAGTTGCCGCCGGATGCCTTCTGGTGCACGAGCATCTGCTCGCCGAACGGTTCCAGTTTGGCGTCGTGCACGGCTTCGGTGAGCGTGCTCCATGCCGGGGGTGCCTGATAGCCGAATTCGTCGGCGAAGCGCGGGGTGTACTGCGCGTATACGGTGTAGTCGGCACGGTTCCAGGCGTCCCAGATGTGCATGGTACCGTCGGTGTCGAAGTTGGCGCCCACGAACTTGGTGAAGCTCATCGGGGAGCTCGGCAGGTATGCGGAACGGTTCGGGTCGAGTTCGGCCAGCAATGCCGGGAACAGTTCGGCGTAGTAGTAGTCGCCCCATGGTTTTTCGCCGTATCCGTATTCGTTGGCCGGCAGGTCGTCGTCGCGCAGCGCCTGCTTGTAGCCGCCCCATTCGGAGTAGGCCACGTAGTTCTCGTTGGAGCCGTTCCATACGATCAGGCTGGCGTGTTCGGAGAGTCGTGCGATGTGTTCGCGGGCTTCGGCTTCGACTTCGGCCTTGGTTTCCGCGTCTTCCGGGTAGGCCGCGCAGGCGAGCATGAAGTCCTGCCATACCATGATGCCGTACTGGTCGCACAGGTCGTAGAATTCGTTGGCTTCGTAGATGCCGCCGCCCCACACGCGCACCATGTTGGAGTTGGATTCCACCAGGTCTCGAATGCCGCGTTCGTAATCGCGATTCGACACTCGTGCGATGAACGCGTCGTCGGGAATCCAGTTGTAGCCGTGGGCGTGCACCGGAACGTCGTTGACGTAGATTTGGAACGGACGGCCCACGTTGTCGGCGCGGGTATCGACGTGCACCGTGCGGAAGCCGACGTGGCCGTTCCAAGCGGCGTTCTCATCGGCTTCGGCGGAATCTCCGACGGTCACGGCGATGTCGTACAGCGGCTGGTCGCCGTAGCCCAGGGGCCACCACAGCTTCGCTTCCGGCACTTGGATCGTCAGTACCGTCTCGTTGCGTCCTTCCGCGACCGTGCCGTCGACGGCGATGTCCGTACCGAAACCGGACAGGCTGGCATGCACCGGCACCGCGGCGCGAACGGCGTGGGAATCGTACGGAGACATGATACGGCCTTTGCCGGCACGTTCGACTTCGACATGCACGTTGAGCAGTCCGGTTCCGTCCGCGGCGACGTCCACCAGCGGACGTACCGAAACGATGCGCACGTCGGACCAGGAATCGATGCCGATTTCACGCCAGATGCCGGCGTTGGCCACGTCGATGCCCCAATCCCAGCCGAAGGAGTAGCTCGGCTTGCGGATCTGATTGAACGCATGATGTTCGGTGTGCGGATAGTAGCCGCGGGCCTGTTCCATGCGGTCGGATTCGCGTACCGGCGAGGTGAAGGTGACGGTCAGTTCGTTGGAGCCTTCGCGAAGCAGATCGCGCACGTCCCAACGGTAGGAGCGGTGGAAGTTGCGGGTGGATGCGACCGGGCGGCCGTTCAGCGCGACGTCGGCGATGGTGTCGAGGCCGTAGGCCACCAGATCGTGGCGGTCGGCGCCGTTGTCATGCCAGTCGAAAACGCAGGTGAAACGCCAATCGACGTCACCGATCCACTGCTGGTCGTTCTCGTTGGCGCCGTCGAACGGGTCGGCGATCAGTCCGGCGTTGAGCAGGTCGAGCGTGGCCTCTCCCGGCACGGTTGCCGGAATGCCAGCGGCGAGCGCTTCGCGCAGCGATTCAGGGGCTGCTTCAATGTTGACGGCAGTCAGCGTCCATCCGTCCGCGAGCGGGGCGAACGTGCTAGGAGTGTGGGTCATGCGAATAATCCTTTGTGAGAAGAGGGGTAAGGCCGTGCCGGTGATGGCACATCTTGGCACGGCCTTGGATGATGAAAAGAGAGTCTTCAGTTATGTGTGCGAAGGTTTATTCCTTCACCGCGCCCGCCGCGACGCCATTGTAGATCTGCTTCTGGAAGACCAGGAAGGCGATCAGGGCCGGCAGCAGCGTGATGATCACGCCTGCGCAGATCAGGTTGTACTTCGAGCCTTGCGGGCCTGTGAACGCGTACAGCGAGATTGCCACCGTGCCGAGTTTCTGTTTGTCCTGCAGATACAGGTTGGCCGAGTAGTACTCGTTGTAGATGCCCACGCCCTTGAGGATCAGGCAGGTCACGATGGCCGGCTTGAGCAGCGGCAGGAGGATGCGGCTGTAGATGGTGAAGTAGCTTGCGCCATCCATCAGGGCGGCCTCGTCGAGGGAGATGGACAGGTTCTCGAAATACTGGATGAAGATGTAGATCGAGATCACGTCGGTGCCCATCGACATGATGATGTAGCCCCACAGCGAGTTGATCAGGTGGAACGTGCCCATGATCTTGTAGACCGCGACCTGCATTGCGATGCCCGGCAGCAGGGCCGCCATCATGAACGCCGTACGGATCAACGCGTTTCCCGGGAATTGGAAGCGGGAAAGCACGTATGCCAGCTGGGTGCCGATGATGGTGGTCAGGAAGCAGACGCACACGAGCACGATCACCGAGTTGCGGAACGCGATGCCCATGTTCGAAAGCTGGAATGCCTCGATGTAGTTGCTGATGTTGAAGATGTTCTTCGGGAAGGCCATCACGGAGGTGGAGCGCCATTCTTCGGTGTCCTTCGCCGCGGTGAAGAAGCAGGTGACCAGCGGCAGAAGAATCCAGAACGTGATGAACACGAGGCTGAAGTACTTGAGGAAAATCAGAACCCACTGCTTGAGGTGGTAGCCGAAGCTGACCTTTTGGATTTCGGCCTGAGGCACGACGGTTGTGGTAGACATCACGCACTCACCTTTCCGTTCTTGAACAATGGGGCTTTGCCGGCCTGGACCTTGTTGGCGGCCTTCATGGCGCGCCTACGGGCCTTGTCGGCCTTCCTGGCCTGCTTGGCGGCCTTCTTAGTGCCGTCATCGGCGTCCCTGAAGAGGAATCCCATGACGATCTTTTGCAGCAATGTGCAGAAGATGATGATGATCAGCAGGATCACGGCCATTGCGGATGCCAGGCCAACCTTCTGATCGGTATGCGCGATCTTATCCATCTGCACCATGTAGGTACCGGTGCCGTTCGCGCCGGAGGTGATCACGTACGGGCCTTCGAAGGCGGAAAGCGAGCCGGTGATCGACAGGATGATGTTGAGCACCAGAATGGTCTGGATGCCCGGCAGAATGATGTGCTTGAACTGCTGCCACTTGTTCGCGCCGTCGATTTCGGCGGCTTCGTACAGCGAGGAGTCGATCGACATGATCGCGCCGATGAACAGGATCAGGGTTGAGCCGAGGTAGCGCCAGATGGAGGATGCCACCAGAGACCAGTTGTTGATGGACTGGTCCCTCAACCAGTACGGCAGGCTGTCCTGCGTGAAGCCGCACCACTGGAGCACGGTGTCGAGCACGTAGCCGCGGGTGTAGAAGAACTTGAAGATGAAGCCGACCGCGATGCCGTTGATCAGGTACGGGAAGAACATGGCGCCCTTGAAGAACGCGCCGCCGCGGACGTGGAACGCCAGCACGGTCGCCAGATACAGCGCGAGGGCCACCTGGATGAGCGCGCCGGCCATGTAGTAGAGGCTGAGCTTCAGGGTGGCGAGCAGTTCCGGACGGGTGAAGATGTCGACGTAGTTCTTGAAGCCGATGAAGCGCGGGGTTCCGATGTACTTCATCTTGTAGAAGGAGTATCCACACATCTGGATGAACGGCCAGTAGGTGAACACTACGAGCAGCGCGACGGGGATGATGCAGAAGGCGACGATGATGCCGGCCTTCTTGTAGTCGCGCTTATGCGGATTGAAGGGGATGTCGTCCACGGACGTGGCCGTCGCTCCCGAAATCGCGGTAGTCATGATTCTCTCTTTTCGTTGACGTACCAGTGGCATGAAAAACCGGCGGCCGTAGCCGGATGGGTGGATGGGTGCGGCCGCCGGCAGGAGGAAATGAAAGGAGAAATGTTGGTTTTGACTTTGTCAGTCAGATGGCGTCAGTACTTTGCCTCGGCGCCGTCATCCTGCATTGCCTTGTACCAGGCGTCGTTCCACTCGTTCATGATGTCGTCGTAGGACTTGTCCTTGTTGGCGGCATGCTCGACGATCGCCTGGACGCGCTTGTTGCCGTTGGAGTTGATGCCCAGCTCGGAGTCGGAGTTGACTTCGGTGAACAGGTCTTCCTCGCCCTCGAGGGAATCCTCGTCAGGCTCCATGTCAACGTCCGCGAAGTCCTCGTAGATGGACGGCAGTTCGGTCTCGCCGTACTTAATCGGGATGCCGCCTTCGTTCATGGCGTAGCCGGATTCCTCGGTGAGCCACTTGACGAAGATCATCGCGGCTTCCTGGTTCTCCTTGGAGGACTGCTTGTTGATGCCCATGGAGTAGTTGCCGCCCATGGATGCGTACTGCTTGCCGTCGATGGAGATCGGGAACGGCATGTAGCCGATGTCGTCGGCGTTGTCGCCGGCCTGCTGCATCTGGGTCACGGCCCAGGCGCCCAGCACCATGGTGGCGATCTGGCCGTTGTTGATCATGCTCTTGGAGGATTCCCAATCGGTGGTGGAGTAATCATCTTCGGTCAGGCCTTCGGCAACGGAGTCGTACAGGATCTTGTAGACGTTGTAGGCGTGGGTGCCGTCGCCCGGATCCTTGAACGGAGCCTTGGTGTGCACGAGCTTCTGGTTCATGTACGAGGTGTCGCCGGTGGCGGCGGTGCCGATGTAGGAATCCCAGGCGCCCATGGTGAAGCCGGCCGCGTAGTTGGTGTACAGCGGGATGGCGTCGGTCTTTTCCTTGATGAGCTTCAGATCGGCGATGAACTCGTCGGGGGTGGTCGGCAGTTCGGTGATGCCGGCTTCCTTGAAGACGGCCTTGTTGTAGATCACGCCGGAGGTCTGGCCGTCGGTGGCGATGCCGTAGCACTCGCCGTCGTAGGCCTTCTCGGATGCCAGCTTGACCTGGGTCTTCATGGTGTCGAGGGAGCCGTAGGAGATGAAGTAGTTCTCCATTTCGGACTTATCGACCGAAGGGATCATCATGATGTCGCCCCAGTCGCCGCCCTGCAGACGGGTCAGTGCGTTGTCGGCGTAGTTGGTGTCGGTCTGGGATTCGACCGTGATGTTCGGATACAGCTTGTTGAAGTCTTCGATGTAGGACTTCCAGTTCTTGCCCGGGTAGGAGTCGAGACCCATGTCGGTACGGCCGTTGTAGAACTTGATGGTGGTCTTGATGTCCGTGCCGGTCTCGCCGAGCTTGATCTGGTCGTAGGTCAGGTCCGTGACTTCGCCGGAGCTGCTGCTGCCGCAGGCCGCCATGCTC
>CAVEVJ010000115.1:0-9412 GCA_963619075.1 Acidaminococcaceae bacterium | reverse complement strand
GTAGGGCCACAGCTTGGCCACCGCGTCGATATTGTCGTCGCCGGTGGAGGTGAGCATGGTGACGCCGTTGTAGGCCGCGGCACGCAGGTTCTGGTATTCGTTGTCCATGATGAAGTCTTCGGACAGAATGCCCTTGAAGCCCCATTCGCCACGCAGGATGCCGAGCATGAGACCGGTGGACGCGTTGGTGCTGGTCACACCGATACGGTTGTAGCCGCTCATCATGCCCAGGGCACCCGCGTCTTCCACCGAGCTCTGGTGGGCACGCAGCTCGCCTTCACGCGCCTTCTGTTCGGTCATGAACGTGGCCACGCCGGTTCGGTTGATTTCCGTGTCGTTGAAGGCGTAATGCTTCGGAGCCAGGATGCATCCGTACTCCTTTGCCGCCGCAACGGATGCCGCGGCTTGGAAGTTGGTGAGAATCGGATCTTCGGAGTAATACTCGTGGTTACGGGCGTTGTATGCGGTACGGTGCAGGTTGGTGCCCACGCCCCACAGGATGGTGGTGTTCGCCCAGATCGAGTAGTTTCCGATTGCCTTGCCCCACTCTTCGGCAAGCTGCTTGCTGAAGGTCTGGCCGAGCACGGTCTCGCTGGCCATGACGCCCATCGAGTAGCTCAGGTTCTTGTCGTCGGCGTCGACTGCGTACGGGTCGCCGGAAGACTTGTCGGTGTTGGCGTACTGACCGAGCGTATAGGAAGCGAATCCGCCGGGACCGTCATTCTGGATGACTTCCGGAGAGGTGATCGATTCGATGGCCTTGGTGGATGTGCCGCCGAACGCGGTACGGATCAGAGCCTCCGAAAGGTCCATCTGGTCGATCAGGTCGTCCCAGCGGGAGTCGCTGATGTCAACGCCCTTGAGCGTGGCGAGGTTCAGTCCGTTGTCGGCGCCCCACGTGACGGAGGAGGCGTCGCCGTTGGCCGTGATCTCATACGTGTCGTTGGTGAGGCCTCCGGCAAGCATCTCATCGGTGGCGGTCAGATCCTTGTAGGTCTTCGGCCAGGTTCCCTGCCAGTCGGAACGGCTCAGATAGGTGATAGTGCCCGGCATCCACGTGTTCAGATCGGCGTCCTGCAGCTGATTCTCGACCTCGGTGCCGTTCTTGCTGACCGCGAACGTGGTGGTATCGAGTTCATCGAGGGTCCAAGTCGCCGCATTGTCCGCATTGCCTTCCACGGAAGTGCCCTGCTTGGCAAGCACGTTGTTCACCGCGTCATGTGCGCTGTCGGCGATGGTGAACACGTATTCGCCCGCGTCGAGGATGTACGTGCCTTCGGTGCCCTTGAGGTTTTCGGCGGTGGAATCCCAGCTGGCCATGTACTGCGCGTCGGCGGTGATGGTCAGGGTCTGCGATTCGCCCGGCTGCAGCTCGTCGGTCTTGGCGTAGTCGAGCAGTTGCACGGCGGCCTTTTCAACGTTGTGAGCCTTGTCGTAGTCGGTATACGGCACGCTGTCGTACAGCTGCACGACGCTCTTGCCCGCGACGCTGCCCGTATTAGTGACCGTGACCTTGGCCGTGACGGTCTTCTCCGTCAGGTCGACGCCCACGGATTCGAGCTTCTGACTGAACGTGGTGTAGCTCAGGCCATAGCCGAACGGATACGTCACTTCATCGTCGTAATCCCAGGAATCGCCATCGGTGCTTCCCACGGTGGAAGATGCGTTGCCCTGGCCGAGCTGCTCGTCATAATACCTGGTCTCGTAATACTTATAGCCGGTATAGATGCCTTCAGCCTGAACGATTTCGGAGTTGATGGTGTGGGAGGAGTCCGCATTGGTCCACTCGTAATCGCCGTAATTGCTGGCCGCCGGGGCACTGGCATTGTTCGACAGCCAGGTGTCGGACAGGTGGCCAGACGGGTTGGCGTCGCCCGACAGCAGGTCGGCCACGCCGTAGAAGCCGTAAGCGCCGGGCAGACCGATCTGCATGATGGCGTCCACGCCGGTATTGTCTGCCACTTCCTGGATCTGCATGGTGTTGGCACTGTTGACGAGCACGATCACCTTGCCGCCGTTGGACTTCTTGGCCTGCACGGCAGCGTCGATCAGGGCGCGCTCATTGTCGGTGAGACCGAGCGGATCGCTTTGGCCTTCCCCTCCGCTGACGCCTTCCTCACCCGGCATATACGAACGATTCTCGCCGGATGCGCGTGCGATGGTCACAATCATCACATTGTTGTCGTTCAGACTTTCCTTCCAGTCAGCACTCGCCGCGGTCATCTGATCCGCAGAAGGCTCCTTTCCGGTGAATGTCTCGCCGATCATCGGCGCGGTGATGCGGTTGACCATGCTCGTCTGCCCAAAGTTGTTGATTTCCGTAGAGAAATCGTCCTTCATGGACTCATACATGGTCTGCAGTGTTTTGTTGATGGAGAAGCCCTTCTCCTTGAACGCGGTGACCATATCCACCGTATCGGCGTCGGTGCCTTCGTTCTGGCTGACGACGGAGCCCATGTCTCCGCCCTGCACCGGATAGTAGCTGGAGAAGCCGAGCAGACTGACCTTCTGGGTCTCTTCCTCGCTCAACGGCAAGGCACCGTTGTTCTTCAGCAACACGGAGCCTTCCTCGCTGACCTGTTCGCCCAGATCGCGAATGGATTGCACCAATTCCTTGGTGCTGGAATAATCTGATTTGTAGGTGTACGTTTCGCTGGCGTCCACGCCGTCATCGGACACGAACCGGGTACTGGTGGTACCCAGGAACTTGTTGATGTCGGTACGGAAACCCTGCACGGCACTCGTCGCCGTCAGCGACAGTGCCAACAGCGCGGCGAACGTGGTGGTAACACCTCGCCATACCCGAGAACTCGGATTTCTTTTCATTGGATTCCTCCTGGTTGTTGGGAGTGTTTGCCGGTTTTCACCGTGGCAGCGGCGAAAACCGGCAAACACACAGTCATCCGCGACTACTTGGCCTTACGGGCCTTGCGCTCTTCGGCCTTCTTCGCCTTGCGCGCAAGCTTGGCCTGATACTTCGCCTCTTCGGCCTCATAATCGAGGCCCTTCTTGGCGCAACGAGCCTTCAGCTCATCCTTACGGGCCTGCTCGGCCTCACGGTCAGCCTTCTCCTGCTCGATGCGGAGACGTTCGGCAGGTTCGATCCACTCGCCACCGGCAGCCAGGACGGCCGCCTTCTGATGTTCGAGAATGGTCGCCTGATCGTCCTTGACATGCTTCTCGACATTGAGGAAGACCATCAGCACCGCGATCACGGCATAGCAAATCAGTTCGGCACCGATGTAGCACAGCGCCAGCACCGTCTGAACGGCACCGTTCTGCGCACTGGCCGAAGGATCGTAACCGGCAGAAGTGAGCAGGGCATTGATCAGACCGTTGCCCAGACCGGTCATGCCGACCATAATCGCGCCGTAAACAGACATCGTGAAACCATCGGAACGGAAACCGTTCTTCGCTTCCAAATGATCGAGCACGTCGGAAAGCAACGCAAGCGTCACATACATGGCAGGGATCGAGCCGATGCCCTTCAAAATCACACCCACGCACACCATGACCAGGCTATGCACGTCAATCAGGCTCACGGCACCGCCGACCACCGCAAACGCCATGCCGATCATGACGGAATTACGCTTGCCGAACTTGTTCGCGATCGGCCAGGCCAACAGCATGCCGACCGCAGTCGGAATACCGCCGATCAGACCCAGCGTCGACATGGCCGCACCCGCCGAAGCCTCGGTGGAGATGCCGTCGAACATCCAACGCGTGTAATAGCTCATCGAACCGTTCTTGACCATGCCGGAAAGCTGGAACAGCAGGAAATACAGGATGATGATCCACCAGTAGCGGTTGCCCATGCAGGCCTTCACCTGCTGAGCCATAGGCAGCTTCTCCTCAACGATGTTGAGCTTGATGTTCTCTTCGGTGATGCGCTCGCGGGTGAAGTAGTATTCGCACAGAATGCCGATGGCCGTGAGCACGCACAGCACGATCATCACCACGCGCCAGTGCGCGTAGCTTGCCGCGGTGTCGATGGTGCCGTCATTGTTGACGAACAGATAGCTTTGCAGCAGAATCGGCACCAGGATGCTGGCTCCGATGCCGATCGCGGCCACGCCGGAAGCGTTGGAAAGGGTGGCGAGCAGGCCACGCTGGTTGCTGTTTCTTGTAGACAGGCCGACCATGGAGCTGTGCGCCGTGTAGAACAGCGGATACGCGATGGCATAGTACAGGTTGTATGAAATCGCGATCCACAGCATCTGCAGTCCGGAATCGGCGCCGGTGGGGGTCATGAACAGCAACGCGATGGCCACCACCACGAACGGCACCGATATGAGCATGTACGGACGGGCCTTGCCCTGCGATGTGCGGGTGTTGTCGATGAATCGCCCGATCACCAGGTTGCCCAAGATCACGAGAATCACCGACGCCATCGGCAGGATGGTGGAGAACATGCCGAATTTGCTGGTATCCGTCCATCCCAGGACGTCGGAATAGTAACGATTGAGGTACGAACCGAAAATCGCATTGGACACAAACGCGCAGAACGGTCCGACGAGATAGCCAAGCAGCATTTCCGGCGGTTTCACATTCGCCGAAGTGATGCGCGTGCGCACCAGTGGATTATTGAAGAATCCGCCGGCCTTCGTTGCGGTCGAATCAGTCATCTTTGCCTTTCTCCCTGTTGTTGTACGTTTTTGCGGTTGTGCGAATGCGTTCACACGTGCATGTCACATGAGGCGGTATGCGTGCCACTTCGCAGCGTCGTGGTCGTGCCGTCCGGCAGCGTCAGCTCGCATGTGGTTCCGACCGGCACGTCCACGGTGATCGAGAAGCGGGTTCCATCGAGCGTCCAGGACGATCCGACACGTCCGTACGGGGTGTCCACATGCGCTTTCGCCCATGTGATGCCACCACCGACCACCGGCCTGACCTTGAACGTCTTGTATGCCGCGTCGGTTGCCTCGATTCCCGCTACCCGCTGGTAGAGGAACGCGCCGACCGCGCCGGATGCGTAATGGTTGTACGAGATCATCATGTCCGTGCCGTCGTCACCGATGGGGCATTCGCCGTTCTCATCCAAGCCGTCCCAACGTTCCCAGATGGTGGTGGCGCCCATCCTCACCTCGTACAACCAGCTCGGGCATTGTGTGTTGAGCAGCATGCGGTAGGCCACGTCCTCACGACCGTTGTCGGCGAGCGCGAAGAGGATGTACGGCGTTCCCGGGAAACCCGTTCCGATGCGGTAATCGTTGTTTTCGATGAGCTTCACCAGATTGTCCACGGCTTTGCCGCGCACGGATTCCGGGAACATGTTCAGGTACAGGGGCAGCACGTAGCCGGTTTGGAATTCGTTGGCGAGTTTGCCGTTGCCGTCGGTGAGGATGCTGCAGTACGCGTCGGCCACGTTGTCCG
The DNA here is from genome assembly GCA_963619075.1 of Acidaminococcaceae bacterium. Taxonomy (GTDB): domain Bacteria; phylum Actinomycetota; class Actinomycetes; order Actinomycetales; family Bifidobacteriaceae; genus Bifidobacterium. The sequence continues at coordinate 4,039 of CAVEVJ010000115.1, read as the reverse complement.
CAAGATCGTTGTAGTAGCGTGCGTCTTCCGCGTTTCCGAGGATCTGTGCGACTTTGGCCAAAGTGCGGCTGGTGTTGTTCAGGCTTGCGGTGGCCGTCCATTTGGCCCTTCCCTGCCATTGGCTCATTTTCGGCACGTCCGGCGCGATCCAGTCGCCGAAGTGGAGTACTGACGGGGTGTTCCAGATGTAACGGCTTTTACCGAAGCTCAGGAGGCCCGCCCAGAACGCGCAGGCTTTCACGTAACGCTTCATGGTGTCGTACATGTCGCGCAGCACGGTGTCGTCTCCGCTGGCGCGGTAGACCGCCCATGGAACGAGCACGCAGGCGTCGCCCCACCAGTCGACGGCCATTTTGGGCATGGTGGCGGGGAATCCGTAGCCTTGCACCGGTACGGTGTTGGGGATGCCTCCGGTTTTGAGTTGTTCGGCTTTCACGTCTTTGAGCCATTTTTCAAGGAAGCGGGTCATGTCGAAGTTCAGGCAGGCCGTCGGCGAGAACACGGCGATGTCTCCGGTCCAGCCCATGCGTTCGTCTCGCTGCGGACAGTCGGTCGGAATGTCCACGAAATTCGATTTCGCGCCCCAGACGATGTTGTGCTGCAGTTGGTTGAGGCGTTCGTCGGAGCATCCGAAGTCGCCGATGCTGCGCAGTTCGGAGTGCAGCACCACGGCTTCGATCCGAAAATCGTTCGAGTCCACTCCCTTCACGCTCACATAGCGGAATCCCATGTAGGTGAATCGGGGGCTATAGTCCTGCACACCTTGCGGGAAATTCGCGGCATCGGCGCACTTGTATGTCGCCGTCGCTTTGGCGGTGCGCAGGAACGCGGTGTTCAAGCTTCCGTCGCGGTTGAGTATTTCCGCATGACGTACTACCACGGTCTGTCCGGTTTTGCCGTTGGCGATGCTCATACGTACCACGCCGGCGAAGTTCTGTCCGAAATCGTAGACGAGTTCGCCGTCTTCACGCTTGGTCATGCTTACCGGAGAGAGGATTTCATTCGCTACGACTCCGGGGCCGTAGCCCGCTTCGATATGTTTCGGCTGGTAACGCAGGTTTTCGATCACGGCGTTGCGCCAGTCGGGGCATCGTGTGCCGTCCGCACCGGTCTCCATCGTCGCATCGTAGGTTTCGCCGTCATACAGGTCCGCCATACGCACCGGGCCGGATTCACTGACTTCCCAGCTGGTGTCCGTGCCGATCACGTCCACGCTGCCGTCCGTGTATTCGATGCGCAATTCGGCGAGTAGCGCCTGCCTGTCGGCGCTCACACGGTTCTTGCGGGTGAACACGAAGGATCCGACCGCCCATCCGCCTGCGACGGTGACCAACAACGTATGGTTTGCACTGTCGGAAATCATGTCGGTCACATCGTAGGTCTGGTACTGCAGGTTGGTTTTGTACGACGTGAAACCGGGCGCGAAATACGTATTTCCTACTTTCTTGCCGTCGCAGTCGAACTCGTAGATGCCCATGGCTGTGACGTACAGGCGTGCCTTACGCACGGTTTTCGTGCCATCGCAGGTGAACGACTTACGGAAGACCATCGGAACTGGAGATATCTTCTTTTCGGTGAAGCTGTAATCGCCGTCGGAGATCCATCGCCCCCGCCACGGCTGGTCCAATCGTCCCGTCTCGAATGCGACTTCGGCGTGCGCGCGTTCCCCGTCGACGGTTCGCACGTCAAGCGACGCCTTGTATTCGCAAAACGGTTTCAACGCATGGCCCGCATACACGATGGCGGTCTGATCGGACGCGTCGCCGGTCCAATCCCCCACGGTCAATCGGGCTTGGGAAATCTCAACACCAGGTTTATCGGACCGCACCTCATACGAAAAACGCGGACGCGGGTTATCGGTTACGCAGCCGCGCTCCGCATGCTCCACACCGAATCCGCTGATCGTGATCATACCAAGCACTTCCTTTCGTGCCACGACCGTCCGGAACACCATCGTTTCCGCAGCCGCGTATTCCCTCATCTCGCTATCGAGAACCTCTTGACTTCGAGTCTGCCCATCATTCCCTGGCGAGACAAACCACACTTCACGAAATGCGTTTTAAACCCCACGAAATGCAATCCGCAGAGCGTTTGCAACCGTCGAAAGCACCCGATCAATGTGTATTGTTGTACGCAGAGCCACGTGTCAAGGAGGAAGTGGAATTGTTCAAAATCGCGGTAATCGAAGACGAGCAGGAAGCCGCCAACAAGCTTCGCTCCTGCCTGCAACGCTTCTCCGCGGACCACCCGCAGACGCTGTTTGACGTAACCATGTTCTCCGACCCCACAGCCTTCCTCGAGAGATACAACCCGCTGTGGGACATCGTGTTCATGGACATCGAAATGCCGAACATGGACGGCATGAGCGCGGCGAAGCGACTACGCGAACTCGATACGCAGGTCACGTTGATCTTCGTGACCAACATGGCGCAGTTCGCCTCGAAAGGTTACGAAGTGGACGCGCTCGACTACATCATCAAGCCCTTCCTCTACAACGATTTCGAACGCAAGATCACACGGGCTGTCAAATTATGCGCAACGGAAGCGGAATCCATCGTCATCCAGCAGCGCGGCAATTCGCAACGTCTCCTGCTGCGCGAAATCAGCTACATCGAAGTACGCGGCCACAATCTTGAATTCCACACCGAACGCGGCAGCCTGCACAGCACAGGCAGCCTACAGGATGTGGAGGCTGCGCTCACAGGGCATGATTTCCTGCGTTGCGGCAAGCCATATCTCGTCAATCCTCGCTATCTATCCGGCGTCCGCGGGCAGTCCGCGATGCTGTCGGACGGAACAGAACTGCCGATAGGCCGCGCATTCCGCAAATCCTTCATGCAGGGACTGGCACGCACCCTCGGGGACGACCATGTATTCTGATATCGTCTGGTTCTTCAATGCCGTGGGGTTCTCCTTCGAGCTCACCGCATCCATGGCGATGTTCACATGGTGGGTGAAGCGTAGGGAGCGTTTCGCCGTGCGGTTCATCGGCTGCCTTTGCGCAGTCGTCATATTCTCGTTGATATGGCAGGCGTTCGTGCCATACGTGGTATGGTCGATCATCCTGCGCTGCTTTGCGTTCTATGGCCTATGCCTTCTGGGACTGCGTTTCTGCCTGAATCTCAACTGGGGACAGTCACTGTTCTACGCGGTCGCCGGCATAGCGCTGCAGCACATCGTATTCTGCGCGTCCCGCATGATCGCCATGCAGTTCACCAAACCGGACGGCACCTTCAATCCCGACATACTCAACATCGCGTATCCGATCGCGGAGATACCAATCGGCATACTGGCGTACATACTGTTCGCCAAACCGTTGAAAGAGCGCCTTCCCTATGTAACGGGATCCCGCTTTCTGATGCTTACCGTCGGAATCCTGCTGAGTGTCAACGTCTTCTCCTGTCTATTCGACTGGTACATGGCGGATATAACGTTTCCCGACGCCGCATATGCCTTGTTCATGATGCTCCGCATCGTCGTCTGCATGTTTCTGCTGCTTATGTTGCGTGAAATCGTCGACCGTGAAAACGCGGAACATAACGGCGAGGTACTGCAGCAACTGCTCTACCAGCAGAAATCGCAGTTGGAGAGCGACAAGGAAACCATCGATCTGATCAATGTGAAGACGCACGATCTCAAAAAACAACTGTCGATGCTAGGTGGGCGTATTTCACAGGAGGAGATCGACGGGCTCAAACAGCTCGTCGACATCTACGATTCCTCCGTGCACACGGGAAATGAGACGCTTGACGTGCTGCTTGCCAACAAGTCACTGCTCTGCGAGCAAAAGGGCATCCAGTTCGACAGGATGATCGACGGATCGCAATTGTCGTTCATGAAGCCCGCCGACATCTACGCGTTGTTCGGCAACGCCCTTGACAACGCCATCGAGGCCACGTTGAAGGTCGAGGATCCCACACAGCGGCTGATTCGCATGAAGGTGCGCACCAGCCGCGGCATGCTGGTCATCCATATGAGCAACCCGTTCGCCGGCGAACTGCGATTCCATGAAGGTCTGCCGCAGACCACGAAAGATGAC
>CAVEVJ010000114.1:0-2096 GCA_963619075.1 Acidaminococcaceae bacterium | reverse complement strand
GTACGAGGCCGAGGCCGACAAGGTCAACGAGAACTACGAAATCGGTATGCTCACCGAAGAGGAGCGCCGCCAGGAACTCATCGACCTGTGGACCAAGTGCACCAGCGAGGTCTCCGAGGCGGTCGAGGAACACTTCGACTCCAAGAACAACCTGGCAATCATCGTGCAGTCCGGTGCACGAGGAAACATGATGCAGATCAACCAGATCGCCGGTATGCGTGGTCTGGTGGCAAACCCGAAGGGCGAGATCATTCCTCGACCGGTGAAGTCCAACTACCGTGACGGCCTGTCCGTGCTGGAATACTTCATCTCCCAGCACGGTGCACGTAAGGGCCTGGCGGATACCGCACTGCGTACTGCGGAATCCGGCTACCTGACCCGTCGTCTGGTGGACGTCTCCCAGGACGTCATCGTGCGTGAAGAGGACTGCGGCACCAAGCGCGGTCTGGCGATGAAGGTCGGCGAGCGCGACGAAAACGGCAACCTGTCGCTCGTCAAGGCCGCTGACGGTGGCCCGTACTCCCGCCTGCTCGCATCCGACGTGATCGATCCGGCTGATGGCGAGACCGTGCTGTACAAGGCCGGCGACGCGCTGTCCATGGATGTGCTCAACGATCTTGTTGCCCATGATGTGGAAGAGGTCAAGGCTCGTTCCGTGCTGACCTGCGAATCCAAGCGTGGCGTGTGCGCCAAGTGCTACGGTTGGTCCCTGGCCACCAACAAGCTGGTGGACGTCGGCGAGGCCGTCGGCATCGTGGCTGCGCAGTCCATCGGCGAACCGGGTACCCAGCTGACGCTGCGTTCCTTCCATTCCGGTGGCGTTGCTTCCGCATCCGATATCACCCAGGGTCTTCCTCGTGTTACCGAGCTTTTCGAAGCCCGTACTCCGAAGGGCGAGGCTCCGATCGCGGAGTTCGCCGGCGTGGTCAAGGTGGAGGATACCGAGCGTGGCCGCCAGGTCATTTTGACGCCGGACGACGATTCCGTCGAGCCGATCGTCTACCCGGTGACCCGTCGTGCTCCGATGTTGGTCAAGAACGGCGAACACGTTGTGGCCGGCACCCAGCTCATCGAAGGCTCCGTCGATCCGAAGAAGATTCTTCGCATCCTCGGACCGCGTGCCGCACAGGTGAACATCGTGGAGGAAGTGCACACCGTGTACCGCTCCCAGGGCGTGGATATCCATGACAAGCACATCGAGGTCATCGTGCATCAGATGCTGCGTCGTATCACCGTGATCGATTCCGGTGACACCACCCTGTTGCCGGGCGAACTCGTGGATCAGGCCCGCTTCAAGGCCGCCAACATGGAAGCCGTGAAGAACGGTGGCAAGCCGGCTGCGGGCCGTCCGGAGCTGATGGGCATCACCAAGGCTTCGCTGGCGACCGATTCCTGGCTGTCCGCCGCGTCCTTCCAGGAGACCACCCGAGTGCTTACCGAGGCATCCCTGAGCCAGAAGGTCGATGACCTGAAGGGTCTCAAGGAGAACGTCATCATCGGTAAGCTCATTCCGGCCGGTACGGGTCTTGCCCGCTATCGCAACGCCGTGGTGGAGCCCGACAAGGCCATCCGCGACACCATCTACCCGAACTTCGGTTTGGGTGGGGATGCCGCAGACGCGTCCTTCGACGCCGATCTGTCCGATGTGGACTTCTCCAGCATCGACTTCGGCGATCTGAAGCTCGGCGACGATTTCAACCCGGACGACTTCCTCGACGACAACGGCGGCCAGATGGATCTCGGAGATACCCTCTGATCCGCAAGGCGTAGGCCGTTGAGCCGGCATGAACCGTAAGGGCTTGTTCTGATCTTTCGCAAGATTGGGGCAAGCCCTTTCTTTGTATGATGCGGGCGTGTGCTGTGGGGTATGCTGCTGCGAACCATGCCTGCCAGTGACAATCTGGCTTTCCATCTTCGTACGGGAGGCAAGGAGCCGAGTATGGCCTTACGCATCGCATCGATGTCCCGCCAGTATCTGCGCACTTGGCTTTCGCGTACGGTATTGCCTGAAAAGGCCGCGTAATCGGCTTCGTCGCCCAATGCGAGCAATGTTGCCGAATCAACATTCAACTGACGGCCGATGGCCTGCGCCTGAT
>CAVEVJ010000113.1:0-4273 GCA_963619075.1 Acidaminococcaceae bacterium | reverse complement strand
CGGAAGGCGTGTGCGCCCAGTGATTCCACATGCGGGGTCAGCATGGTGGCTCCCGCAGCGACCAGCTGGTCGATCCAATGGTCGATGTCGGTGACCATCATGTGCACTTCCTTGCGTAGTGCGCATAGCGGCATCATCTGTTCGATCCAGGTGGTGCACAGACCCATGCTGGGGGAGAAGTGGCCGTCCATGATGTCGATGTGGTAGGAGTCGGCGTAGTTGTTCAACACGTCGATTTGTGCGGCTGGGTTGCGGAAGTCGCTGCAATACAGCGAAATGGCGAAGTGGGGATCGCTAAATGGCGCGGTCATGATGGATGCTCCTTGTCGATCGTTGACAAAAGTTCGTTGTGTTTGGCTATTTGCCGGAGTGAGGTGTTTTTGGGTATGCTCGCGCGGAGGTGCGGATATGCCGCATCTCAAAAATGTGAGTGGATTGTATTTACGTGGGAAGGCTGTGCGTCAGCGGATGATACGCAGTGAGATTCCTGCGGAGATGAGCGCGTCGGCGCATTCCGGGGTGCCTTCCGTCACGATGACGTCCAGCGCGTTGCAATCGGTGATTTTGTAGGTGGAGACATGCCCGAATTTTTCCGGGGTGATCAGGCTCATCACCTTGGTTCCGGCTTTGATCAGCGCACGTTTGGTTTCGGCGGATTCCAGATATGGCGTGGTGATGCCGTATGTGGGGTCGATTGATGAGACGCCAAGCAGCACCAGGTCGCAGTGAAGCTGCTGCAGCATCGCCAATGCCGCCGAACCGACGGTTTCCTTGGATTTATGGTGAATGGTGCCGGTGAGCATATTCACCTCAACGTTGTCGTAGTCGGACATCCATAGGGCCACTGCCGGGCTGTTGGTGATGATGGTGCCCGCATAGTCGCGCGGGAACGATTGCGCCGTCAGATAGTTGGTGGATCCGCCGTCGATGAAGATCACGCGGTTTTCCACGATTTCATCCATCGCGGCTGTTGCCAGCTTCATTTTGACGTCTTTGCCCAGATCGACCCGATTTTCGAATCTGCTGAGCTCGGTGTCCGGCTTCATTGCGCCGCCATGCACCCTCTGTACCAGGCCTCGGTCGTCCAGTTCCTGCAGGTCCTTGCGTAGGGTGGCTTCGGTGACGCCGAGTTCCTTGGCGTAATCGGTGACGACGACACGGCCGCTGGCGTCGATCTTCTTCAAGATCAGCTCTTGACGTTCGGCTTTCATCATCGTGGGGCTCCTTGTCGTGCGTTGCTGAACCGGGATTTGTTCTCCATCTTAACAATCTTTTTTCGGTATTTATCGTTATGGTGAAAAAATCATTTCGATTCCTTTCGTTTTGTGTTGACAACTATCGTAACCTTGTGTTATGTTGTTGTCAACAAGCAAAACGAAAGAAATCGCAAGTAAAACGAAATCAATCGAAAATACTTGTTGTTGAGGGCGACACACCGAAGGCGAGCCGTTCGAAAACGAAAAAATACGTAACAATCGAAAGAAACAACAACGGACGCGTAACGTCGCAGTTTATGACAAAGGAGTTTTCGCCATGAAGCGTTCTGAAGTCAATGCAGTCATCAAGCAATTCGAAACCCTGCTCGACCAGTACAAGTTCCGCATTCCGCCGTACCTGAGCTTCACTCCGGAGGAATGGGCCGAAAAGGGCCATGAATGGGATGAGATCCGCGACAACGCACTGGGCTGGGATATCACCGATTACGGCGAGGGCGATTTCGAACATAAGGGTCTGGCTCTGATTACCCTGCGCAACGGCAATGTGAAGGATTCGAAGTACACCAAGGTGTATGCCGAGAAGATCATGATGAGCATGCCCGGTCAGGTCTCTCCGATGCATTTCCACTGGAACAAGATGGAGGACATCATCGTGCGTGGTGGCGGCACTGCGGTGTTCCGCTTGTACAACGCCGATCCGGAAACCGAGGAGAAGCTCGACACCCCGGTGCTGGTGTGCCGTGACGGCCGTCGCTATTATGTGCCGGCCGGAGAGCCCATCGAGCTCAATGAAGGAGAATCCCTGACCTTCTACCCGTACACCTATCACGAGTACTACATCAAGGAGGACTCCATTCCGACCCTCGTCGGCGAGGTGTCCATGTGCAACGACGACAACACCGATAACCGCTTCTACGCGCCGCTCGGACGTTTCCCGGAAATCGAAGAGGACGAACCGGCATATCGCCTGCTGTGCAACGAGTATCCGGCAGCCAAGGAAGACTGAGCCTTCTTTCCATCGTCTAAACCGTCATCACTGCAGGGGCGCGGTCGTAGCCGTGCCCCTGGCCAGACTCACCCAAAAACAAGGAAATCAAGAACATCAAGGAATCCGCAATGAACGCGCAATCCAAATCCGTGCTCACCATGGGCGAACTGCTGTGGGACATGCTCCCCGACGGCAAAAAGCCGGGCGGCGCGCCGGCGAACTTCGTATACCATGCCGCGCAGAACGGCGTGAAAGCCACCGCCGTCACCGCCGTGGGCGACGATGAACTCGGCCGCGAACTGGTGCAGCTGCTTACCGAACGCGGCGTCAATGTGGCCGCGCAAACCAACGAATACGCAACCGGCATCACCGCCGTCTCCCTGGACGGGAACGGCATCCCCTCCTATAATGTGGTGCGCGACCGCGCATGGGACCACATCGTCTTTTCCGATCGGGTACGCGAGCTGGTCGAAAACGCCGACGCCATCTGCTACGGCAGCATTGCGGCCCGTGAGCCGCATGGCACACGTGATGCGATCTACGCGATGATCGATGCTGCCGGACCTGAAACCGTACGCTTTTTCGACATCAACATCCGATCCGGTTTCGCCGACCATGACGTGCTTGAACGTATGCTGGCCGGTGCGACGATTCTCAAAATCAACGATGAGGAACTGCCTGTCGTGGCGCGGATCTTCGGCATCGACGAACCGGAATTCAAGGTGCCGTCGCAGACCGAATGCGTCAAAGCCATCAAAGACATGTTCGACCTTGACGTGGTAATCCTCACCGCAGGCGATTCCTACAGCCTGGTGATGGACGACGAGACCATTTCGATGCTGCCGACGCCGAAGGTCGAGGTCGCCGATACCGTCGGCGCGGGCGATTCCTTCTCCGGAGCGTTCCTTGCCTACTGGTTGCGTGGGTTCGGCCTGCGCGCCGCGCATGAGCGTGCCGTCGAAGTGTCGGCGTTCGTATGCACCCAGCAAGGCGCATGGCCAAAATATCCGACTCGGTTGCAGGAGGATTGAGATGAAGCGTTCCGATATGCTCGCCCATGTCGGCAGCATGCAACAGGCCGCCTATGTTCGTCCGATCGAATACCAGGAAGGCCGTGCGCACGGTCTGAAAGCGGTCGAGGTCAAAAACGGACCATTGCGCTTCGTGTCGATGGCCGACAAGGCGCTCGACGTGGCATTGTTTGAATACAAAGGCGAGAACCTCACGTTCCTTTCAAAGCCGGGGCTGAACGGCCGCAACCAGTTCGATACCAACGGTCAGGAAGCGTTGCGTTCCATTATGGGAGGTCTGTTCTTCACCTGCGGTTTCGAAAACATCTGCGGCCCGTATTCCACTCCGGAAGGATCTCGATATCCGGCCGGCGACTACCCGATGCATGGCCGTATCCGCACCACACCGGCCGAACATGTAAGCTCCGACGCCTACTGGGATGGCGACGATTACGTGCTTGAGCTGACCGGAGAAATGCGTGAGGCCGAACTGTTCGGCGAGAACATGGTGCTGCGCCGTCGCATCCGTTCCGTATACGGCAAGCCGTCGATCACGGTCGAGGATGAGGTGACCAACGAATCGTTCCGAGATGAACCGCTTATGTGGATGTACCACTGCAATTTCGGCTGGCCATTGTTGGCCGAAGGCGCGCAGGTGGTCATTCCGAGCCGTAAGGCGACTCCGCGTGATGACGTCACCGCGGCCGATGCCACGCCGTGGAACGAGATCGGCGCGCCGGAAGCCAACAAGCCGGAAAGCGTGTATATCCACGAACTGGCGGCCGATTCGGATGGCGCAAGCTTCGCCGCCGTCGTCAACCGTGAGCTGGGCCTGGGCGTGGTCATCGATTTCAACGTGGCCGATTTCCCGCATTTCATGGAATGGAAGTCGATGGGTTCCGGTGATTACGTGGTCGGCCTCGAACCTTCGAATTCCAAAGTGTACGGCCGTGGCTGGCATGAGGCGCGTGAAAATCTGCACATGCTTGCCGCACAATCCAGCGAACGTAAGACAGTCACCTTCACGGTGGTTGACGGCGTTGAAGCCATAGATGCGC
>CAVEVJ010000112.1:0-2220 GCA_963619075.1 Acidaminococcaceae bacterium | reverse complement strand
AGTAAAGGAACATCATGAACACCTTCTTTCTCGACCGACTGAGCAATGAGCCGCACGCGCTCGCCTTCGCCGGACAATCCACTCCATGGCCCGTGGCGCTCGCCGACCAGACCGCCGACCCGACGCTTGACGGTGACCTGCGTGCCCATGTTCATGCGGCGAAGTCACTGCTGTACCCGGTCGCCGACGAGATGCTGGCCACCACCGGCCGCCCGGTCGACCTGTTCGGTTTCGAAGCGAATCCGGCCCGTCTCGGTGCCGCGGCCGAGGCTGCGGCCAGCATTCCGGGAATCGCGCTCACGCAGTTGGGCGCGCTGATCGACGTGGCGGAACTCGGCTACAATCCCGCTGATGCCAATCCGGTCGCCGTGCTCGGCCATTCCCAGGGTGTGCTCGCCGTACACATGGTGGATGCGATCCGTCAGGCCGGTTCCGTTGCCGCCGCACGCGCTCGCATCGACGAGATTCTTGCGATCGCCATGCTGATCGGCGTCGCGGGCACCCGTCAGGCCCGTACGCTGGCGATTGCCGCCCGTCGCAGAAGCGCGACTCCGATGCTGTCCGTCAAAGACATCACGCGCGCCCAGGTGGATGCGCTGGTGGAGCGCGTCGCCGGTTCCCGTGGACCAATCGTGGTTGCCGTCACGAATTCCGCCACGCATTACGTATTGTCCGGATATCCGGAGGACCTTGCCGCGTTCGAAGTCGAGGTCTCCAAGGAACACAAGCGTCAGGCCAAAATGCGTGAGGAGAAGGTTCGCGGCGGACGTGTGTTCGATCCGGTGCTCGAATATCTTGACGTGACCCTGCCGTTCCACAGCCCGCTGATGGCCGATGCTGTTTCACAGGTTGTTTCATGGGCTTCGCGTTGTGAGATCGACGCCGACCACGCCCGTGAGCTCGCGGCCGAAGTGCTGCTGAACCATGTGGATTGGAACGCCCGTGTGCGCGCACTGATGGAATCCACTGATCCGAGCGCTCTGTGGGTACTGGATTTCGGTCCGGGAACCACGGTCGGCAAACTGTTCTCCACCGTGGCCCAAGGCACCGGCGTGGGTGTGGTGGAAGCCTCCACCGTGGCCGACCGTAGTGCTCTCTCGACATTGGAGACCCTGCCGGAGCGCACCCAGAACTGGAAGCGCTTCGCTCCGAAGGTCATCAGTACCCCGGCCGGAAACAAGGTGCGCACCGCGTTCACTGAACTCACTGGAAAGGCTCCGGTGCTGCTGGCGGGCATGACCCCCACCACCGTCGACCCGCAGATTGTGGCGGCCGCCGCCAACGCCGGATATTGGGCGGAACTCGCGGGCGGCGGCCAAGTCACGGCCAGCGTGTTCGATCGTCACGTATCCGAACTCGAAGCGCAGCTCGAAGAAGGCCGGACCGTTGAATTCAACGCCATGTTCATGGACCGATACCTGTGGAACCTGCAGTTCGGCTCGCAGCGCATCGTGCCGAAGAAGCGTGCCAGTGGCGCTCCGATCGACGGCGTGGTCGTCTCTGCGGGCATTCCGGAATTCGACGAGGCGGTGGAGCTTGTCCGTTCGCTCAACGCCGAAAGATTCCCCTATGTGGCATTCAAGCCGGGAACCGTCGAACAGATCCGTCAGGTAATCCGCGTCGCCCGCGAGGTGGCTCCCGCAAAGGTGATCATCGAAGTGGAAGGCGGCTCGGCCGGAGGTCATCACTCCTGGGAATCGCTTGACGATCTGCTGCTGAGCACGTATGCCGAAGTGCGCGAACAGGCGAACCTCGTGCTCGTGGCCGGCGGCGGCATCGGCACGCCGGAACGCGGCGCCGACTACATCACCGGCGAATGGTCCGTCGTCTACGACCGTCCGCACATGCCGGTGGACGGCGTGCTCGTCGGCACCGCGGCCATGACCGCGAAGGAGGCGCATACCAGCGCCGAAGTCAAGCGCATGCTCGTCAATACCCCGGGAATCGAAGCGAAATCCTCGGACGACGACCCGTTCGCACCGCTGGGCGAGCAGTGGGTGCCGAGCGGCAAGGCCAGGGGAGGCGTCACCTCCGGCCTGAGCCACCTGCATGCCGACATCTACGAGCTGGAGAATTCCTCCGCACGATGCGGCCGACTGCTGGTGCGTGTGATGAAGCATCCGGAGGAGCTGGAAAACCGTCGTGAGGAAATCATCGAAGCGCTCGACGCCACGGCCAAGCCGTACTTCGGCGATCTGAAGACCATGAGCTATCTGCAGT
>CAVEVJ010000111.1:0-3002 GCA_963619075.1 Acidaminococcaceae bacterium | reverse complement strand
GCACCATCGGATCCGTACGCAGGATGCGATGGTGCTGTTCTATCCGTCCGCTGCGTTGGCCATCACCGTGCTGGCGTTCATCATGATGGGCGATGCCGTCAAGGATGCCCTGGATCCGAAGAGCCGTACGGTCTGAGTGAGATGAAGGATTTTCGATGACTGCAATGAATACAGAGAATAAGCTCGAGGCCATGCAGCGCGCCAACGGTCCGCTGCTTGACGTCAAGAACCTCCAAGTTGATTTCGCAGGTGAGGACGGACAGCCCGTCCACGCCGTGCGTAACGCCACCTTCAGCGTGTACCCAGGCCAGTGGGTGGCCATCGTGGGTGAATCCGGTTCCGGCAAGTCCACCTCGGCAATGGCCTGCATGGGCCTGTTGCAGGGAACCGGCCGTGTTGTCGGCGGATCCATCAAATTCGAGGGCGAGGAACTCTCCGGCCTTCGAAGGAGGGACTTCGACAAGTACCGCGGCAACAAGATGGGCCTTGTGCCGCAGGATCCGATGAGCAACCTGAACCCGGTGTGGCGTGTAGGCACACAGGTCTACGAGGCGCTTGTGGCCAACAAGATGGACATCAAGCATGAGAAGCGCTCCGAATTCGCCAAGGCGCTTGCGGACGAGGACGTGGACCTCAAGGATGCCGAGGACGAGACCTTCCTCGGTTCCAAGCAGTTGCCCGACCTCATGGCCGCGGCCAAGGAAGCCCTCGTGAAGGCCGGCAAGAGCGGTGAGGAATTCGACAAGACCATGGCGTACTTTACCGAGGAATGGGTTCCCGGTTCCGAAACGCGTTGGCGTGTCGCCGAAGACCTGATCAAGGCCGGAGTGCCTTCCGAAGACGCTTGGTACATCGCCAAGAAGTACGTGATCGGCGGCGGTATGACCGACCGTATCGCAGGTCTGCTCACCGAGGCCGGCCTTCCGGACGCGGCCACCCGCGCTCGTCAGTTCCCGCATGAGTTCTCCGGTGGCATGCGCCAGCGCGCGCTGATCGCCATTGGTCTCGCATGCCGTCCGGAACTGCTCATCGCCGATGAGCCGACATCCGCTCTTGACGTGACCGTGCAGAAGAAAATCCTCGATCATTTGCAGGATCTCACCGATTCCCTGGGAACCGCAGTTCTGTTCATCACCCACGATCTCGGTCTGGCGGCTGAACGCGCACAGCATATCGTGGTGATGTACAAGGGGCAGGTTGTTGAGTCCGGCCCGTCGCTCGAAGTGCTGCAGCATCCGCAGCATCCGTATACCAAGCGACTCGTGGCCGCGGCTCCTTCGCTCGCATCCCAGCGCATCATCTCCGTCAAGGAGCATGGCGGGGACGCCACTTCACTGATGGAGCACGCCGTGAACGAGGACTCCCTGCATGCCGAGTCCATCATCACTGTCGATCATCTGACCCGCGAATTCAAGCTTCCCCGTAAGAAGGAGATGTTTAAGGCCGTCAACGACGTGAGCTTCTCCATCAAGAAGGGCAGCACGCTGGCGATTGTGGGCGAGTCCGGTTCCGGCAAATCCACCGTGGCGAACATGGTGCTCAAGCTTCTTGAGCCGACGTCCGGCACCGTCACCTACGACGGCAAGGACATCTCCGGGTTCAAGGGCAAGGAGCTGCTCGACTTCCGTCGCCATGTGCAGCCGGTGTTCCAGAATCCGTACGGTTCGCTCGATCCGATGTACTCCATCTATCGTTCCATCGAGGAGCCGCTTCGCATCCACGGTATCGGAGACAAGAAGAGCCGCGCACAGCGAGTGCGTGAACTGCTTGAAATGGTGGAGCTTCCGTGGAGTGTGCGTTGGCGTTACCCCAACGAGCTTTCCGGCGGCCAGCGTCAGCGTATCGCGATCGCACGAGCCATGGCCCTCGACCCGGATGTGATCGTCTGCGACGAGGCCGTGTCCGCTTTGGACGTGCTCGTTCAGGACCAGGTGCTTCGTCTGCTCAACGATCTTCAGGCCGAAAAGGGACTGAGCTACCTGTTCATCACCCATGATCTTGCCGTGGTCCGCCAGATCGCCGATGAGGTTGTGGTCATGCAGCACGGCAATCTCGTGGAACACGCCACCACCGATGAGGTCTTCGAACATCCGCGCAAGCAGTACACCCGCGACCTTCTTGACGCCATCCCCGGCGGCAAGCTGCAGTTGGGTCTTGACTGATTGAACGATTGAAATCCTCCCTTCGCAAGAGGGAGGATTTCTTGTATGTAGGCTAGGGTAGGGCGCTATGACGATCACGATTACGACTTCGAACGTGAACGGCATTCGTGCCGCCAAACGTAAAGGCATCGAGGAATGGGCCGGAAAGAACACTCCTGACGTGTGGTGCATGCAGGAGGTGCGCGCGCCGCAAAACGAGATCGATCCCATCTTTGACGAGTTCGCCTTCGAATACTGCACGGCCGGAAGCATCGACGACCAGAGCAAACTTGAACGCATGAACGAAATCTGCCGCATCAAAGGCAGGGCCGGCGTCGGTCTTCTGTCGTCCCTGCCCATCGTGCAGAAGCGTTACGGACTGGTCGGACTTGAGGAGGACGTCGATTCCGGTAGATGGATCGAGGCGGACGTCAAAACCCCGCAAGGGTATGTCATCACCGTCGTATGCGTGTACGTGCATGCCGGTAACGCCGACGACCCGGAGAAAATGCGGCAGAAATACCGGTTCCTTGACACCATGATCGACCGGCTGCGCGAATTGCGCGACGAGGCGGCCAATGGCGGGAAACAATCCGTGCTATGCGGCGATTTCAACATCGCCCACACACCTCTTGACATCAAGAACGCCAAAGCGAACGAGAAGCATGCCGGATTCCTCCCTGACGAACGTGCCTACGTGGATCGATGGCTGGACGAACTCGAATTCGTGGATGTCATGCGTCAACTCGCCGGCGACATCCAAGGACCATACACATGGTGGAGCCAGCGTGGCAGGGCTTTCGACAACAATGTCGGATGGAGGCTTGATTACCAGTTCGCCACTCCGGAACTGGCTGAAAC
>CAVEVJ010000110.1:0-8259 GCA_963619075.1 Acidaminococcaceae bacterium | reverse complement strand
CCCCTGACCCTCTCCATGCCATGGAGATGCGCTACCAGCTGCGCCATAGCCCCGTGGAGCTAGCCGGGTTCGAACCGGCGACCCTCTGCTTGCAAAGCAGATGCGCTACCAGCTGCGCCATAGCCCCATAGTCGAAAAAAGCGGCCCTGCCGCTCAATCCTATCTACGTGGGCCCGGGAGGACTTGAACCTCCGACCTCATCCTTATCAGGGATGCGCTCTAACCACCTGAGCTACGGGCCCGTTCCTGTCGTGCAGTTAAGCACAACGAGTTAATATAATACGTGAATCTTTTTGAAAGTCAACCTCGCGAGTGTTTCGGCGTGTCGTGGCGGTTGGCGGGTGTGGATCCGTAAGAATGACGCCGGTTTGCGCAACAATGGCGACATGCCGTATAGCCGTCGTGACAATCATGAAAAACCGAGCCTTCGTAATCGCGGGAATATGCGCAACATCGTGGAGCAAACGGTAGATATCGCAGGTATGACGGTACGTATTCATCGTAAGCCAATCAAAAACATGTATTTGCGCATCAAACCGCCGAATGCCGAAATCGTCGTCTCCGCACCGGAGAAAATACCGGAATCCACGATAGTGAGATTCGTGGTCGAACGTCGCGAGTGGATAGAACGTATGCAGCGTGGAATGCTACAGGCGAGAGATAGACAGGTTGCGCAATTGGGGGAGTCGAGCGGCGAAAACGGCATTGGAGGCAATGCGGAAGACGGCTCCGTATGGACGGTGGAACTCAAGGGTAAAGCGTGTCGGAACATCGAATCGGCATTGCCTGCAATGCTTGCCAAGTGGGAGCCAATTATCGGCAGGAAGCCGACGAAAATCACATTGCGCACCATGACGTCGCGATGGGGGTCATGCACTCCTCGAACCGGACGCGTCAGACTGAACCTGCAGCTAGGCCTGATGGATCCCAAATTCCTTGAATACGTGTTGGTCCATGAGATGACGCATCTACGGGAAAACGGCCATGGAGAGGGGTTCCAGAGGCGTATGAACGCTTATTTGCCGCAATGGAGGCAGTTGCGCAAGGAAATCAACCGACACGTGGTCATGACCACGCAGTAAGCGGCAGGGCACGCGTCGAACGGCTCCGGTAGGTCCTACTGCGCGTCGTTGTGTCTGCGAACTTCGAGCGTTTCGATGCGTCGGCCATCGACCTTCGTGACGGTCATATCGTAGCCGTCGTCGGATGGCAGTACGTCGCCGACCTCACCCATTTTCCCGGTATTGGCAAGGAAATAGCCGGCGACCGTCTCGTATGGTCCGTCTTCCAGTTCGATGCCGGTCAGGTCCGCGAAGTCCTCGATCGTCATGCCGCCCTCGATGGTGGCCACGCCGTTCACGAAAGCGGTGCGTTCGGTGCGTTCTCCGCCCTTCTCTTCCGGAAGATCATATTCATCACGAATATCGCCGACCAATTCCTCGGTCATGTCTTCCAGCGTGACGATGCCGTCGGTGCCTCCATATTCGTCGATCACCACAGCCAGGTGGATGCCGCGTTTGCGAAGCAGCTCAAGGCTCGGCAGCAGCTTCGACGTACCTGGAATGGAAATTCCCTCGCGGGTCACGTCGGCAACGGTCTTCGCTTCGGGATCACGTACGTCAAGCAGATCGCGCACATGGACGAAGCCGAGCACGTCATCGAAATCCTTGCCGGTTACGGGGTAGCGTGAGTATGGCATCTCCCGTACGTAGGCCGCGGCGTCCTCGATGCTCATGCCGCCGTCTAGGAACACCACGTCGGCGCGGGGCCTCATAACTTCGGCCACAATGGTTTCTGAAGCGTCGAACACATCGTCGAGGATGGTGCGTTCGTCTTTGCTGAGGTTGGTGTTGGAATTGACGAGTACGCGCAGTTCCTCGTCGGAAACCTCGCTGTCGGTTTCATTGGGGTCGAAGCCGAGCAGTCGTACGATGCCGTTCGTGTTCTTGCCAAGCAGCCAGATGATTGGTTTGCAGACCTTCGCGAACACGTGGATCGCGGGTACGACAGCGCGTGCGATCTGCTCGCTGCGTTGCATGGCGATGCGCTTCGGCACCAACTCGGATATGACGATCGAGCAATACGAGATGACGATCGTCAACACGATGGTCGTGAGCGGGGATGCCACGGTTTTCGGCACGCCCCAGCTTTCGACGACCGGTACGATGTACGGCGCGATTGATGATTCGCCGAACGATGCCGAAAGGAAGCCTGACAGTGTGACGCCGATCTGCACGGTGGAGAGGAACGTATTCGGGTCGCGTGCGATCTGTGCCACCCGCTTGCCGCGCGCGTCCTCTTGTTCCATCTGGTCGATCTGCGATCCACGCAGGCTTACCAGCGCGAGTTCGGTTCCGGCAAACACGGATCCAAGCAGAAGGAAGATGAAGATCAGCAGAATATTCAAGCCAAGTGACATGCTTCCAATCTAAAACAACGTCATGTCAATACCTCTGGCAAAGGGATGGCGTTGGCTTTGAGCGAAGTCATCATCAGAAACTCAGGACCTCGACTTTGCCGGAGTCCAGTTGGTAGCGTGCGCCGACGATCATGAGCCGATCAGTGGCGAGCGCCTGCTGAATCGACTCCGAATGCTCCACCAGTTGTTCGATGGTGCGTGCGATGTGCACGCGTTCGAAATCCTCGTTGGATTCGAGTTCCGTCTCGTGTGCCTGCCAGATGGAAAATCCGACGGTGCGCAGCATGATCGATTTCGAGTTCATGATGTGTTCGTCGATGTCCGCAACGTTGTTGGCTGCTGTGAGCGAATCTTCGGCGTCGGCGGTCAGTTCGTTCAGCAGGGCTTCGTATTCTTTCGACGCCTGCTTGATTGCGCCGCAATTCTGGTGTCCCAGTACCGTCAGCAGGCGGACGCCGAGCACGTCCACCGCGTATTCCAAAGAAGCTATCACGGCGTCGTCGATGATTTGCCCGGCCGTGCGTACGGTGAACAGTTCGCCGAGGCCGGAATCAAAGATGATGTCCGGACTCACCCGCGAATCGGAGCAGCAGAGTACTGCCGCTTCCGGCGCATGCGTGTCGATGAGCGCCTCACGCGCTTCGGCGCTGCGATTCGGATGTACGGGCTTGCCTTCCGCAAACCTGCGATTACCGGCCAGCATGCGGCTCCATACGCCGCTCGCCGTACCTTCGATGTCGTTCTGGTCCACAAATAGTTCGTCTGACATTGACGTAACCTCCAATTTTCGCTTCCCGCCCATCATACGGTTCGGAACCGTGTTCGTCCTGTAACTTTCGACATATTCCGCGTAATAGATGGTTATCTGCCGCGGATGAGGATCTGCCGATTATCCGCGGCAGTTCGCGATTGTTTTCGATCAGTGGATTGCCGCCGTGGGTTCATCCAGAAAATCGATGATCTTCTCCAGATATGGTTCGATGACGTTGTTCGGCATGGAGAGTATTTCGTGCAGGGAACGGTCGTAGCGTACTTTTTCGATGGTTCCGCCGCCTTCGCGCACGCGTTCGATGAAGGCATCCTGTGGCTCGTTGAGTACCCATACGTCAAGTCCTGCCTGGAATAGTAGTGTCGGCGTTTCGATGGCTCCGCACATTTCCGGTTTGAGTATGGCGCGAGACAACGCCATGGCCTGATTGGCCCATTGGAATGTGGCGGCGTTCGTCTGGCATGAGGAGTCGGCCTTGCGTTGTTCGTGGAACCAGTGTATGCGCGCTTCCGATGCTCCACGATATTCGTCCATATTGAGCTCTTCGGAAAAATCCGTGTGGCCGAACACCCGGGCTTTGCCGAACCCCACGGCGCATAATGCTCCGACGACGATGCGTGCGATCCAAGTGGGCATTCCCACTACGGGCGCGATCATCGGGGCGGATAGCACGGCTTTGTCGAACAGGCTTGGATACCGTTCCAAAACCGCGGCTCCAATACCGCCCCCCATGGAGTGGCAGTACAGGTTCATCGGAAGTCCCGCGGCGTATTCGCGGCCGATGGTTTGCGAGAATGTGGCGAAATCGGCAACATAGCGACGCCAATCGTCGATCCATACGAGACTCGGATTGGCCATGTCGTGAGTTGAATGGCCGTGCCCGCGGTGTTCGAATACGCATACCGAATAACCGCATTTGAGGAAGTACCATACCATTTCGCTGTATTTGCGGCCGAATTCCGTGAATCCGTGTGATATGACCACGGCGCCGCGGAACATTCCGGAAGCGTCATTGCCGTGCAGGGAGTTGAATGTGCGGACATCGTAGCAGTAGTAGTGCAGTTTGCCGGGCTTTTTCAGCGTAGGCAGGGCCTTGCCGTCCCAATCGGTGGTAGCCGGTTCCATCCAGCCTTCGGCCATGCATGCTTCCAACGCTGGAAGGACCGTGTGTTCCATTTCGGCGGCGTAGTGCGTCTCGTCGATAATCGTAATCGTCATGAAACCCATCATAGACATCTGAAATCGAAAGTGGCATGAATGGTGCGTTTGCAAGGATTTCGACCATCTATGGCAGGTTGCTTGCATGAGGAAGCGTTGCGACGAAACGTACGAAAAGGCAGGCAGAAAGACAGGGGTGCGGCCTAGCATGGGGTGTATGAAGATTCTCAGTGCGACCATGGCGGCGGTCCTGTTGTGCTTCGGAACTCCGGTACAGGCAGTGGATGCCGCCGACGATCCTTCCGTGGCGATCTACTGCCCTCCGCCACTGCAGTGGTTTTGCGGTAAATAGGCGAATGCGGGTGGATGGAATGCCTCAGCCTAAGATCCATCGTGTGGCGCTGGTGGATAATGATCCGCGAACGTTGGAGTCGATGAGCCTTCTTATCGAGCACCGAATACCGACCGCATACGTGGTGTGGGCGGTGTCTTCCGGTGATGAAGCGCTCGAATGTTGCCGTAATACGGAGCATAATCTCAGTCTGATGATTCTTGATATGTCGATGGAAGGTTTGCAGGGGCCAGCCACATGTCGTCGTTTGCGATTGATGGGCAAACGCATGCCGGTTCTTGGCATCACCAGTTTTTCGACCAACAGATACCACGACAGAATGGTGGAAGCCGGAGCGCAGGGTCTGATTGGCAAGGAAAACACGGAACAGCTGGTCCAAACCATCACGCGCATGTGCAGCGGGGAAACGATGACGGGCTTCGAATCGCCGGCGCTTTCCGTTCTGCGGATCGGCATGGAAAACGAGATCGCCCCGGCGCTTACCGTTCGTGAGGAGCAGGTCATATCGCAATGCGCGGAAGGGCTGCTTGATAAGGAGATCGCCGAGCGTCTGAATATTTCCGAAGGCACCGTGCGCAAGCATATGCAGAGCATCCTGAAAAAACTCAACTGCAAGACGGCTCGTCAAGCGGTGGCTTTATGGGTGAGGTCCAATGAATTCTGACTTGATCGACAGGCATATCGCCTGGCGTAATCGGTTCCGTGCGGAGCATCCGAACCTGTGGCATCCGATTCGCTTCACTTTCATGCTGGTGGCATTGTCATGGGTGTTGCTTGGCATCGTGATGGTTCCTCCCCATAACGTCACGGCGGTCATCTGGAACCTGATTGAGTTGGTCGTGCTGGCTCTCTCGCCCATGTATCCGAAATCGATGTCGACGGCGTTCATTGCGATGGAACTGGTCGGAACCTTCGCCATCGAAGGATCATCCACCTCGCTCATGCCGGGCGTCATGTATGCGTTCGGACTGCTCGCCTACGAGACCAGCAATATCGTCGGATTGCTGCTCGTATGCTACATAACGGCCTATCAGATCATCCAAACCTATGTGTTCGATATGCAGCCGGGCAACAACGTGGCCATCATATCCATGTTCGGATTGTGCGTTCTTCTGGGGAGGGGTCTTCGTTGGCGTGAGAATCTTTCCCGTGAACGTTTGGAGGCGACGAAAACCAAAGCGAAGCTTGCCGAAATAGAAGATAGAGGCCGGATATCCGATGCCATTCACGATGCCGTTACGGGAGATCTTTCCGCCGCGGCTTTCATTACGCAACGCCATCTCGCCGATGAAGGCTCTTCCACGTCCGCGGCATCGGATCAGGAGGATTGGCGTCAGGTGAACGAATACATCCTTTCCGCCTTGACGAGCGTGCACAGCGTTATCGATGAGCTGAACGCAAAGCCGCAAACCGTCGGCGAGAGGGATGCGGATGGAGATGCCCTCATCAAACTGCTGAGCGATTCGATGGGGAAGGGCGATGTCCGTATGCGCAGGCTCGGCTTCAACATGACGTCCGTCTGCCATACCGCGGGCGGCGTTCCGAGTGCGTCGCGTGAAATGAGCGAGCTGGTCAACGATCTGCTGCGCGAAGTGTATGCGAATATCGCACGTCATGCCGAACCGGGTTGCACGGTGGACCTGTCGGTGATGCTCAAGCCGAACGCCATTGAAATAACGCAAATCAACGCTGTGAAGAACAAGGATGGAGTCGATGAGCTTCCGGGAGGGCATGGTCTTGATGCCTTCAGAAAGCAGATTGAAGCTCATCGTGGAACGATTGCCACGACGTCCCGAAATGGTGAATGGACGTTGTTCGTCTACTTGCCGGTGACGGTGGTGGATACCTCGCCAGGGCTTATGGAATACGCCATGGCGTAGTGGTTTTTGAGCATGAACATACAAAACTACACAAAAGCGGTACACCCTAACTTGCGTGTTCGTTTCAAATCGCTCTAACTTTTCCTACTGAGAGGGGGACGCGCGTTTTTCGGCGGCTATGTGGGTGATTGGCAATCCACATCGACGTCGGGGGACGCGCGTTTACTTACCTGGGTTATCTGTCGAATCGTCGAACCGTCTTCCTATGACGACGGTTCGACGATTTCATCATGCCGGATACGACGATTGTCAACGCTTCAGCGCATCGGCAAGAAAATCGCGCTGCAGTATCAGCAGATTCTCCGCGACGGCCTCATCATTGGTCATATGCGTGATTCCCGTCAACGGAAGGAACGTGTGCTCGCGGCCTGCGGCCATCAACGCCTGGCTGAGACGTAGACTATGCGCGATCGTCACGTTGTCGTCGGCGAAGCCGTGGATAAGCATCAGCGGGCGACTCAGAAGCGGAGCGTCGTCAATGATGCTGTTGCGCTCATACGTTGCCGGATCAAGTCCCAGATAGCGCTCGGTGTAGTGGGTGTCATACAAGGTCCAATCAGTAGGCGGCGCACCCGCGCAAGCCGCGGCGAACACATTCGGAGCCCGCAGCACGGCAAGGGCGGAAAGGAAACCGCCATACGACCATCCGATCATCGCGACCCGTTCCAGATCGGCTTCGGGAACCCGACCTTCCAACGATGAGAGCGCATCGGGCAACGCACGCACGGCATCGACCTGATCCTCCAACGTCGTGCCCTTCATATCCTCGTAAATCGCGCGATCCCACTTCGGACCGCGTCCGGTGGTACCACGACCATCAGCGATGACGACGATATACCCCTGATCGGCCCACCATTGCGCGTCCCAATAGAATGACTGGCTCTCCACAACCTGCTGGAATCCGGGGCCTCCATACGGCTTCATCAATACGGGAAGCTTTTCGGCATGCGCGTACCCGCTGTCTTCGGATGGCAGCACGATCGCCGTATACAAAGCGCGTTCCCCCAGTCGCACGAAACGTACATTCGGCACGAAACCGGGAGAGACGGCGAAACTATCGATGGACGAGACGACCATCGACTCCACCGGTACGCCGTTTTCGTCAACGGATGCAACATTCATGCAATGCTGCATCTGAAGAACCGCGTCGTTCATGCCTCGGCCGGTCACCACACAACCGTTTCCAGCACGAGACATGGTCCATTGACCCGGCTCGTAGGTAAGCGGCTCCCACGTTCCATCAAAACGAATGGAGACCACATCGAAACTACGCGCATCGTGATCGTCGGCATTCGACTCCCACAGGAACGGCACTTCCGGCATAAGCTCGGGCGTACGCTGCACCACGCATAGCACATCCGTATCGGTCACATCAAGCACCTCACGAACCTGCAGACCCTCAGGCGTGAAAACCCTTCCGCCGACCGTCAGACGATTCGTATCGGCCTGCATGTCGTTGACCGCTCCGACAAGCCGTCCATCGGGAGTATGGACGGGCGTGCCCGGAACCAAATCGATCCAACAACCGTTGGTATGCTCCTCCAGCACGCGCGTGGTGCCGGGGCGCTCGCCGTCCGCATATTCGGGAATCGCAATGGAGAAGGTTTCCACATCGCTGCCGTCTTCGTCGGTGAACGCGGCCTCCGGCGTGCTCATGGTCACGATCGGCTCTCCGACATAT
>CAVEVJ010000109.1:0-3558 GCA_963619075.1 Acidaminococcaceae bacterium | reverse complement strand
GCGTCGGGTTGAATCCCAACGCCCGCCTTCGTCTGTTCGCCGCTTGGCTGCCGTCCTTTCGTTTTCGTCGACGGATGACTATTCCAATGTGAGCGTTGCGGCCAGAGCCAGATGATCCGAGCCTTCGACGACGAAGGAGCTCACTTCGGAAGCCGTCAATCCGGGCGTGAACAGAATATGATCGAGGATGATTCGCGGCCATGTGACCCACGATGGGAAGGTGGCGTGACGGCCTCTCGCGTCGACCAGTGCGGCGTCCTTGAACCCGGCCGCCATCAGCTTGCGGAAGCTCGGGTGTCCGGTGCCGGAATTGAGATCACCCAGGATCACGGTTATATCGCCATCTTTCTGCGTGCTGGCCAGTTCCGAAAGCCCGATGATTCCGTCCGACCATTCGCGGCATCCACGCATTGGGGATTTCGGATGCGCGGAAACGAACGTGATGCTGCGCATCGAATCGATCGGGAAGCACACTCCGGGCACATCCGCGGCGGGGATCACCGCCGTGACCGGAGACATATCGCTTGGTTCGACGCGGATCCAAACGCCGTTGAATCCGCCGTTGTCCGTATCCTTGGCCTCCCCCAACTGCCGATATGGCAGCAATTCGTCAAGTCCGGCTTCCCGCAGGGATTCAACCAGATCGTTCGTCAGTTCCTGCAACGCGAGCACCGCGACATCGTGCTGTTTGACGGCCGCCACGATGTTTTCCGCATTCGCGCGACCGAAACGGCAGTTCAACGTCATAACCCGGAAACGGCCGTTCCGCGCCGATTCAACACTCTTGTCAACGCTCGTTTCACGAGATGTTTCACGTTTTTCGGCAATCTTTTCCGCAACCAGCTGCGCGGTATTGTGCGACTCGAGGTTGTTGGACCAGTACGCGACCTTGCGCAACAGCGACGCCACGCAAATCGCGGCGGCGACCACGCCGAGGCCCGTTTCGTGCAGGGCGAAACCAGCGACGCTGATCATCAACGTCGGAATCCACAGAAACGGTAGGAACGCAATCAAATACGGCATCGGCATGCGGCCATCCCAACCTGCCGGCGCCTCGCCCAACGCAACCCATACCACGAATATCAACAGCACAATCCACAGTGCGGCAACCATTCCCCGGAATCCCCTTTCGGCAAACCTTCAGCGCTACAATCGCAATAACCGGCCGTATCGACGACCTTCGCCAACAACCGGCCCTCAGTGTAGCGAGCCGACCTGTCGCAAGCCTGAAAAGCAGCTGAATCCACCCAAACATCACACAGCCGCGCGAGTCCAGACCCTGCGGTTATAATTGCTAGGTTATTCGCGCGCGCGAGGCCCTCTAACTATCGCGTGACGTGAGGAACACGTGGGTTTCGGATTCCGTGCCCCACACCGAAAACGAAACGCACACCCCTAGATTACAAGGAGAGCCATTTTGGCAACCAAGATTCGTCTGAAGCGCATGGGTAAGAAGTTCTACGCGTTCTACCGCGTGGTGATCATGGATTCCCGCACCAAGCGTGACGGCCGCGCCATCGAAGAGATCGGTACCTACAACCCGAACACCCAGCCTTCGACCATCAACATCAATTCCGAGCGCGCTCAGTACTGGCTCGGCGTCGGCGCCCAGCCGACCGACCAGGTGCTGAACCTGCTGAAGATCACCGGCGACTGGCAGAAGTTCAAGGGTCTCGACGGTGCTGAAGGCACCCTGAAGACCGTTGAGGCTGGCCCGGATGCCGCCGCTCGCGTTGAGGCTGTCGAAGCCCAGGCCCAGAAGCTGAAGGCTGCAAAGTCCGAAGCCGCCGCCAAGGCTGCCGCCGAAGCCGCCGCTGAGGCAGAAGCCGCCGAAGAAGCCCCGGCTGCGGAAGCTGAGTGATCATGCTCGCCCAGGCTGTGGAACATCTGATCAAGAACATCGTCGATTTTCCCGATGATGTTTCGGTGAAGTCTCACGAGAACGCGCGGGGCGAACTCATTCGTGTGCGCGTGAACCCGGAAGACATCGGTCGCGTCATCGGACGCAGCGGACGCACGGCAAATGCGATTCGCGCCGTGGTGCAGGCATTGGCCGACCACAAGGTGCGCGTCGACATCATGGACGTGCGCAGGTGAGATCCTAGCATGGTGCTTGATATGCATTCTGACGACCCTCAACAGCTTGAGCTGCTGAGGGTCTGTCGTATCGGACGTGCGCAGGGACTCAAAGGCGAAGTCACCGTACAGATCTTTACGGACGAGCCGGAATACCGGTTCGCTCCCGGTGCCGTGTTGTACACGAAAGACGGTGAGGAAGAGTATGTGGTGGAACATTCCCGTACCTTCAAGAACCGTTGGATCATCAAGTTCGAAGGCATTGACGACCGCGACGCGTCCGAAGCCGCCAACGGCGTTGTGCTGTATGGCGAGGCGGACGATCCGGAAGACATGCTGGAGGCCGACGAGTGGTATCCGAAAGACCTGATCGGTCTTGAGGCACGCCTCGCCGAGAACAATTCCCTCGGATTGGATTCCGGTCTGGTGGTCGGAAAAGTCGTGGACGTGATCGAAGTGGCCCAGTGGCTGCTCAAGATCTGTCTAGCGAATCCGGTGAAGGACGCCGATGGCGTGGTTGTGGAGAACAGCGCGCTGGTGCCTTTTGTGGATGAACTCGTGCCGGAGATCGACCTTGAGGAAGGTTATCTGACCATCGATCCGCCCGGAGGCCTGATTCCAGGGCTGTAAGTTTGCGAACTCAAGCCGAAATCAACTTCGATGCGGGGTTCGAAAAGCGATTTCCGAACCCCGCATTCGCTTGGCAGACGTTCCATTATTCTGGAACATTATGAAGATTGATATCGTCTCCGTGTTCCCGGAATACTTCGAAGTGCTGAACCTCAGTCTGCTGGGCAAAGCGCAAGACAAGGGTCTTGTGGAAGTCCATGCGCACAATCTGCGCGATTGGACGCACGACGTTCACCAATCCGTCGACCACGCCCCCATCGGCGGCGGCGCCGGCATGGTCATGAAGCCGGAAGTATGGAGCGAATGCCTCGACGAGCTGCTGGATCTCGAACCGACCACGATCGACGGCGACTGCGAGACCATGGATGGGAACAATGCGACGTCGGAAGCCGACGCAATCGCTGAAAATGCGCCTGTGCTGATTTTCCCGAATCCGTCCGCGCCGCTGTTCACTCAGCAGGATGCCACGGAACTCAGCCGCGCCGACCATCTGCTGTTCGGATGCGGTCGATATGAAGGTTACGACGCCCGCATTCCGCAGTATTACCGTGCGCAGGGCATCGACGTACGCGAATACTCGATCGGCGATTACGTGCTCAACGGCGGCGAGGTCGCGGTATCTGTCATGTTGGAGGCGATCACCCGACTGTTGCCGGGATTCATGGGCAATGCCGAATCGATCGTCGAGGAATCCTACACCGGCGACAATGCGCTGCTGGAACACCGCCAGTACACCAAGCCGGCCCAATGGCGCGGCATCAAGGTTCCCGACGTGCTGCTTTCGGGCGATCATGGCAAAGTGGACCGTTTCCGCCGCGACGAGGCCCTGACCAAAACGAACGAGTTGCGTCC
>CAVEVJ010000108.1:0-4233 GCA_963619075.1 Acidaminococcaceae bacterium | reverse complement strand
CCCAACGCAGGTCGGACTCGTCCTTCTCGGTCAGTGCCGGCAGGGACACGGCGACGCCCGGCAGGTTGATTCCCTTGTGGCTGGAGACCGGTCCGGCAACGACGACCTTAGTGTACACGTTGTTGCCTTCGACCTTGGTGACCTCGAGACGGACCTTGCCGTCGTCGATGAGGATCGGATCACCGGCGTGGCAGTCGCCCGGCAGACCCTTGAAGGTGGTGGAGGTGATGTGCTCGTCGCCTTCGATGTCGTCGGTGGTGATGACGAATTCCTGGCCTTCGGTCAGCTGAACCTTGTCTTCGCCTTCGGCGTTCTTCTTGAACCAGCCGCAGCGAATCTTCGGACCCTGCAGGTCGACCAGGGCAGCAACGTTGCGACCAGTGGCCTTGGAAGCCTCACGGATGTTGTTGTAGACCTTGAGGTGGTCTTCCGGGGTGCCGTGGGAGCGGTTCAGACGAGCAACGTCCATACCTGCCTCAACGAGGCTGGTGATGCCTTCCAGAGACTCGGTAGCGGGACCGATGGTATCTACGATCTTGGCTTTACGCATGTATGCCTGCCTATTCCTGTCTATGTGATTTGGGTCTTGCGACCCTGTTTCCAACAGAACAGTCTACTAGCAAAAAGCGCTCACTTCCACCTCGGCGCGAGGTGTGTTGTGAGCGCTCACAGTCATGTTGGGAGTAGGAAAACTCCCCTTTAATCTCAATTTACGGCAATGTCATTTTTCACTTGCTTCGACACGCTTCATCTTCAAAACACTGGCCAAAGCGGCGCCTCCGATGGCGACCACGATCACCGCAAGAGAGAGCCACGTGGGCACTTCGGGCACCCAGGAAACCGGCTGGCCTCCATTGATGAACGGCAGCGTATTGCCGTGCATGGCCTCCATGATCAGTTTCACGCCAATGAAGCCCAGCACGATGGACAGTCCCAACGGCAAGTAGACGAGTTTGTCGAGCAGTTCTCCAAGAAGGAAGTACAGCTGCTGCAATCCCAGCAGCGCGAACACGTTGGATGTGAACACGATGAACGGATCCTTGGTCAAACCGAAAATGGCCGGTATGGAATCGAATGCGAACATCACATCGGTGGTGCCGATGGTCAGCAGCACGACAAGCATCGGAGTCCAATGCTTGACGCCGTCCTTGACCGTGCGCAGCTTCTCGCCGTCGTATTCGTCGGTGATCTTGATGACCTTGCGCAACGCGTGAATCAGAGCGTTCTCATGGTATTCCTCATCCTCGTCGCCACCGGTAAGCAGCTTGATGGCGGTGAAGATAAGGAACGCACCGAACAGGAAGAACACCCAAGTAAAGCGGGATATGATAGCCGCGCCCACAAGAATGAAGCATCCTCGCAATACCAGAGCAATCGTGATGCCCATCGAAAGCACGAACTTCTGCAACTGCTTCGGCACCGCGAAATTCGACATGATGATCACGAACACGAACAGATTGTCGATACTCAACGAATACTCGGTAAGCCATCCGGAATAGAACTCGATAGCCGGCTTCGAACCGGCGAAAAACCATATGAGAGCACCGAAAATCAGCGCCGCGACCACGAAGAACGCGATATGCTGCACGCATTCCTTGGTGGAAGGCACATGCGGCTTGCGGCCTATGACGAACAAATCGACGACGAAGAAAACAGCGAGCACCACAAATGTGGCGATCATAAACGCAATAGGGGTTTCAGCCATACATGACATGGTACGGAATCCGCATGACCGGGCCGAAATGGCATCGCCCATTCGAATTCGTCCACTACTTGTTCGCCTCGGTCATCTGCCGAAGCTCCTTCTTCAGATCGCGTATCTCATCACGAAGACGCGCCGCAAGTTCGAACTGCAGCTGTTCGGCCGCCGCGTGCATCTGTTCGGAAAGTTGACGGATCAGAGCGGCGAGATCCTGTGCGGGAAGCCCCGCCTTAAGAATCTCCTCATGTCTTCTGCCCACCTCGTCGGTATCGGCGGAAGGAACGCCCAGATGCGAATTCCCCGCCTTGCCGGCATTTCTATATCCGGTTCCAAGCAGCGTCTGCGTGTCGACGTCCTCCTTGGCGAGCATGTCGTTGACGTCGCTGATCTTCTTGATCAGCGGCTTCGGATCGATACCATGCTCCTTGTTGTATGCGATCTGGATGTCACGGCGACGACCAGTCTCGTCGATGGCCTTATGCATGGCTTCGGTGATGTCGTCCGCATACATGATGACCATGCCCGACACGTTTCGCGCCGCACGGCCGATGGTCTGGATGAGGGAACGGTAGGAACGCAGGAACCCTTCCTTATCGGCATCAAGAATGGCCACCAGGGAGACCTCCGGAAGATCAAGACCCTCACGGAGCAGATTGATGCCCACGATGACGTCGATCTTGCCTTCGCGCAGTTCACGCAGCAATTCGACCCGGCGCAGCGTATCCACGTCGGAATGCAGATATTCGACCTTGATGCCACGCTCCAACAGATAGTCGGTCAGATCCTCCGCCATCTTCTTCGTCAACGTGGTCACCAGCGCACGTTCGTTACGCGCGACACGGTCCTTGATCTCGGCCAGCAGATCATCGATCTGCCCTTCCACCGGACGCACGTCGATCTGCGGATCGACCAGTCCGGTCGGGCGGATGATCTGCTCGACCACGCCGTCGCTCAAACCGAGTTCGTAATCACCGGGCGTGGCCGACAGATACACCGTCTGCCCCACCCTGTCCAAGAACTCCGGCCATTTGAGAGGACGGTTGTCCATCGCGGACGGAAGACGAAAACCATGCTCGACCAACGTACGCTTGCGACTGGCATCACCTTCGAACATCGCGCCGATCTGCGGCACGGTGACATGCGACTCGTCTATGACGAGCAGGAAATCGTCGGGGAAGAAGTCAAGGAGCGTATGAGGAGGAGTTCCCGGCTCACGGCCATCGAAATGACGCGAATAGTTCTCCACGCCGGAACATACCCCAACCTGGGACAGCATCTCCAAATCATAGGTGGTACGCATGGTAAGACGCTGCGCCTCAAGCTCCTTGCCCTGCTTGCGCAGCTGCGCGGCGCGTTCGTCAAGCTCCTGTTGAATGCTGGTCAGGGCTCGTTCCATGCGTTGCGGCCCGGCCACGTAATGCGACGCAGGGAAGATATGCACCTGCGGCTCGTGCCCGATCACGTCTCCCGTCAACGGATGCAACGTGGAGATGCGGTCGATCTCGTCTCCGAAGAACTCGATGCGAATCGCCAGCTCCTCATATACGGGAATGATCTCCACGGTATCGCCCCGTACACGAAACGTACCCCTGGTGAACGCGATGTCGTTGCGCTTGTATTGCATGGCAACGAAGGTTCGCAGCAAATCGTCCCTATCTATCTGCTGGCCCTCCTCAAGGAACAGCATTCGTCCCGCGTACTCCTCCGGCGTTCCCAGACCGTAGATGCACGAGACCGTGGCCACCACCACGCAATCGCGACGGGTCAGCAGGTTGGCCGTGGCCGCGTGGCGCAATCGTTCGACATCATCATTGATGTTGGAGTCTTTTTCTATGTATGTGTCCGTCTGCGGAATATACGCTTCCGGCTGGTAGTAGTCGTAGTAGGAGACGAAATAGCTGATGGCGTTGTCGGGCATGAGTTCCCGGAATTCGGCGCACAGTTGAGCCGCAAGCGTCTTATTGGGTTCGATGATGAGCGTGGGGCGCTGCAGACGTTCGATCAGCCAGGCGGTGGTAGCGGTCTTGCCGGTACCTGTGGCGCCCATGAGCACCACATCGTTCTCGCCGTTCTCGATACGGGTGGCCAGCTCCTCGATGGCCTTGGGTTGATCGCCACTCGGCTTATATGGCGATTTGACCACAAACGGCTTATTCTCGCGCTTAATGTTGAAGCTCATGCGCCATTCTCCTCAAGCTCACGTTGTATCACGATGATATATCGGGATGTAAGCAAGGCAACTCCAATAGCCGTCTTCCTCCCGGGTTCGCAGCCATCCGCCCTTCTGTCCGATCATTCGCCGCAGATGGGACAAGCCAAATCCCATACCCAATGTCTTCGTGGATTCCGTCGACTCGTCAGCCACTTCATCGGCAGAGACATCGGCCACCGACACATATAGGCCATCTGACCGAACCTGCATGGCAAACACATACCCTTGTCTGCGATCCGTATGCTTTGCGATATTGGCGAAGGTCTCTTCCATCAATGACCACACCAGCTGGGCCGTCCCCTCGTCAAGTCGATTCAAC
>CAVEVJ010000107.1:0-4020 GCA_963619075.1 Acidaminococcaceae bacterium | reverse complement strand
CAGGAAGTCGAATTCGTGCTCCCCGGAAGCGCACCGCTCTCCTACACCCTCCCCGCAGGCGGATTCCGCGACGAGGAAGGCCACTGGGTGGAATCCATCAACAATCCGGCACACGTGTTCTCCATGCCATGCCCCACGCAAGTGCCGGTCAACGCGGCCATCCGCTCACGTACCAAAAAACCCACACTCAAAGCCGAATAGCCGCATCCGTTATTCGCCCATTCGACAAAACGACGAGACCCAGCACGGCAACACGTACATCAGCAAGGAACATTCATGAGCAACACACAATACGACGACGCGATCCTCGACTCCAACGCCATCGCGCCCACCGACAACGACGGCAACCCGATTCCCGTGACCATCCCGATCATGCTGGCACCCGGAATCAAAGTCATCTACACCACCCGCCTCGGCGGAGCCAGCGACGGCGACTACGCGCACTTCAACCTCGGCGGCAAAAACGGCGACAATGTGGAGCGTGTGACGGCTAATCGCACGGCGCTCGCCAACGAAATCGGCGCGAAGCTCAGCCTGGTCAGCCAGGTGCACTCCGCAGTGGTGGCTGACGTCGATGAAGCGTTCGTGTACAATCGCCCGTTCGGATTCGACGCGTCCGGAATGAAGCTTTCCGGCGATTCCGAGAACGATCCCGAGAACGGCCTTGAAAGCGGTCTTGAGAACGCGGACGATCAGATCGTGATTGAAGCCGATGGTCAGGTCACCTCCCGTGAGGGCATCGCCCTCGGCATGTTCGCGGCGGACTGCCTGCCGGTGCTGCTTGCCGACCCGCAGTCGGGCGTGATCGGCGCGGCGCATTGCGGACGCAGGGGACTGCAACGGGGTGTGATCGGCGCGACCGTCGAAAAGATGGTGGAAAAGGGCGCGAAGACGGAACGTATCGTAGCCACGCTCGGCCCGTGCATCTGCGGCGACTGCTACGAAGTCGGCGGAGACATCGCGGACGAATTCGACGCGCAATTCCCCGGAACGTTCACGCTGAGCCGATTCGGCCAGCCGGGAATCGACATCGCGGCCGCCGCATTGCAGGAACTCGCCTCCGCGGGCATTCCGGCAGACAACATCGTCTCCTCCCGACCGCGAG
Organism: Acidaminococcaceae bacterium; assembly: GCA_963619075.1. Taxonomy (GTDB): domain Bacteria; phylum Actinomycetota; class Actinomycetes; order Actinomycetales; family Bifidobacteriaceae; genus Bifidobacterium. The sequence goes on along the minus strand of CAVEVJ010000107.1, from coordinate 2,915 downwards.
TCAATGCGGCCACCCAGTATCTGAGCGAGGATGAGGAGCTGGCCGAAATCTGCAGGACCGACGGCGAGGGTGAGGAACGGCTGTCGGAACGCATCAGCGGAATTCGCCGCAGCCTGTGCACGTTGGAAAACCCCCTGTGGTTCTCCCACCGTCGTGCCGCTCTGGCTAACAAACAGCATGAAGGACGCATGCTCGCGCTGATCGTGCGCGAGTAGGCGTGTCCGGCAAGGCTTTGACGAAGCCAAACGAAATCAAGCGAAATCAGGTGTGATCGCACGTAATCGCACGGAACACTTGCGGATTACGTGCAGAACACCATCGAGAATACCCCTAATCCCCCTGAACGGCTCTACGGTGGTGCCTATGAGTGAGGAAGAGCAGATGCAGAGTCAGAACATGCCGGTGGTCGCAGTGGTATTGGCGGCCGGTTTCGGCACGCGGTTCGACGTCAACAACCCCAAGCAGCTCGTTTCGGTCGGCGGCAAGCCGATCGTGTGCTGGAGCATCGAGGCTTTCGAGAACAACGACCGTGTTTCCGACATCATCGTCGTGGTCAACGAACGGGTGAGCGGCGTGGTGTCCGCGCTGGTGGACGAATCCGGATACGGCAAGGTCCGCGCCATCATTCCCGGCGGCGCCGAACGCGTCGACAGCACGCTCGCGGCGCTTGATCTGCTCAGGCAGGCCGGCATTCCGGACGGTGCGAAGATCCTTATCCACGATTCCGTGCGCCCGTTCGTGAGCCAGGAATCGATCGACGGCTGCATAGACGGCCTCGACGAGTTCAACGCGGCCACCGTGGCCTACGCATCCACCGACACGATCCTTCTCACTGAAGATCAGGCCGGACGCAAGATCGTGCGGTCCGTGCCGGAACGTCCGAACACGTTCAGGGCGCAGACCCCGCAGGCATTCCGGTTCGCTACCATCGTCAAGGCGTACGAGCTGGCATCCGCCGATCCGGGATTCCACCCCACCGACGACACCCGCGTGGTGGTGGATTACCTGCCGGGGGAGCCGGTGGCCATAGTGAACGGTTCCGAGGAGAATCTCAAGATCACCACACCGTCCGATATGCCGACAGCCGAGGGCATAGCGCGCGGCATCAATCCCGAAGGTGCCAAAGCGCAGGCCAAGGCACGTATGCACGAGGTGCTCGCGCATGCGGTTTCCGAGATGGGCCGCAGCTGAATCGCGTACACTGAAATACCATGCAGCAGATCAATATCGTCATTTCCGGTTTCGAATACGCCGACGTCGACGTGAACCCGTCCGAGCTTGTGGTGGCGGCGCTGGCCGAACAGTGGAACGATTCCGCGCAGGCCAAGGCATTGTCGGAAGAGCTGCTGCGAGACATCAGCATCGAAGTCACCAGCGTGACGTTGCCGGTAAGCTTCGGCAACGCATGGCCGGCATTGATGGAGGTCATCGAAAAGGTACGGCCCGACATCGTGCTCGCCACAGGACTCAAACATTCCGCTCGTGGAATCCTGCTGGAACGATGCGCGACGAATCTCATGGATGCGGCGAAACCCGACGCCGACAATGTGATCCCGCCGCGCAGGCCGATTAATCCGGAAGGGCCGGCCGCATATTGGACACGGCTTCCGCTGCGTTCTATCCTGCGTGACTTCGCCAGGCATGAGATTCCTGCGGCGCTCAGCTCGGATGCGGGAACATTCGTATGCAACTCGCTGTTCTACCATCTGCTCGACTGGTCGGCCGTGCAGGAGAAGCGCATTCTGTCTGGCTTCTTCAGCCTTCCCGTGGTCAACGAACAGCCGCATCCGCAGCACGGTCTTTGCATCGCGCAGCAGATCGCGGCCGGAAACGACGTGGTCCGCGAGTCGATCCGCTACTATCTGCAGCCGTCGTCGCAGGACATTCTGCTCGGCTGAGAGTCCCGACATAGCAATCGGGTTTGAACGGGGCCGAACAGGTGAATCGGGGCCATTGATTTTCCGAACGATTTCTGTGCTCTGTGTGAGAATTATGCCGCTTTCGTGAGTTTCGTGCGTCCGCTACGCTAAAGTGCAAACGGATGATGCGCGGCATGTGCGCACAGCAATGGGAAATCGCGAAAGGAATACCATGTTAGAGCAGTTCCCGATCGTGCTTAGGGGGTACGACAAAGACAGGGTCGACGAAGCGTTCGCCGTGGCCCAGGAAACAGTGAATCGTCTTCGTGAGCAGATCAAGGCCGATGACCAGACGATTCTTGAACTGCAGGCCCAGCTTCAGGAAGAGAAGAACAAGAAGGTCAAGCCGAACTCATTCGCGTCATTGGGCGCCAACGCGCAGCAGATGCTGGCCAGCGCCGAACAGACCAGTGCCGAATTGCTCGACCGCGCCAAGAAAGACGCTTCCGCCGCTCGCGCGACCGTGCAACTGCAGGCGGAAACCCTGCTGAACAACGCCAAGCTGGACGCCCAGCGTATCCTCGACGAAGCCAACGCCAAGGCCTCGTCGGTGCTGTCGAAGGCCAATGAGGATGCGGAATCCGTCAAATCCTCCGCCCAGCGTGAAGCCGACCAGCTGCGCAGCGAGGCGCAGAAGAACGTGGTGGCCCAGCGCCAGACCCTCGACCTTGAGCTCACCAACACCCGTGAGGAGCATGACAAGCGACTCGCATCCGAACGCGCCACGCACGAACGAGAGATCTCCGACATGCGTGCCGAAGCCACCGAACAGATCGCCGAGCAGCGCAAGAGCGCGAACGAGGAGATCTCCCGCCTCAAGAGCGAGACCAACGACCAGATCGAAACCGCGCTCGCAGAAGCCAACAAGAAGCTGGCCGACGTGCGTGAGCAGGTTTCCAAGATGCTGACCGACGCGCAGCGCCGTGCGTCCGAGATCACCGATGACGCGAAGTCGAAGGCGCAGGAGCTTTCCGACGACGCCGAGGTGTACCGGAC
>CAVEVJ010000106.1:0-3026 GCA_963619075.1 Acidaminococcaceae bacterium | reverse complement strand
AACGGCGAAGGCATTTACGGAACCCGCCCGTGGAAGCTCACGCAGGAAGGGCCGACGAAGCAGGCGGACGGCATGTTCGCCGACCAGAAACCAACCGAATGGACTTCCGCCGATTGGAAATTCACTACGAAGAACGGCGCGATCTACGCCTTCTGCCTGAATCCGAGCAATACCGAAGACGGCTGTGAAACCGCTTGCGAAACGCTCGCGCTTCCGACCTTCGCCGCATATCACGACGGTGTGAAACCGCCGTTCAACGGCATCGTCAAGTCGGTGGAGCAGCTCGGATCGGGATTGGTGGAATTCGAACGCACCAACGAGGCGATGAATATCACGCCGTTGCCTCGCGATGGTGCGCAACAAGGCCTGCCGATCGGATTCAAGATAACCGTCGGCTGACAGGGGAGCGACAAAACGACTTCAGCCAGCTATGTCGCTGGCAAGCGAAGAAAGAAGAAACCATGACCGTAATCACCGAAGCCAACAAGGCCAAAGCCAAGGATCTGACCGCCAAGCTTACGTTGGATGAAAAAGTCGCCATCGTGCACGCTGCCGGCCTGTTCAAGAACGGAAGCGCCGAACGATTCGGCATCCCGTCCCTCCACATGGACGACGGTCCGATGGGACCGCGCGCCGAACTGCACAACGACAATTGGGCGCCGCTGTACAACACCCGCGACCATGTGACCTACCTGCCGTCCGGCTCCGCCGTCGCCTCCACATGGAATCCCGATCTGGCCCGCGCGACCGGCGAAGTGCTCGGCGAGGAAGCGCGCGGACGTGGCAAGGACGTGATTCTCGGACCGTCCATCAACATCAAGCGCAGCCCGCTGTGCGGCCGCAATTTCGAATACATGAGCGAGGATCCGGTACTGACCGCCACGCAGGGCGTTGCCTACATCCAGGGTGTGCAGGAATCCGACGTGGCCGCATGCGCGAAGCATTACGCGGTCAACAGCCAGGAGACCGACCGACTTGACGTTGACGAGACCGTAAGCGAGCGAGCATTGCGCGAAATCTACCTGCCGGCCTTCGAGGCGGCGGTGCAGGATGGAGGCGTGCTCTCCGTCATGGGCGCCTACAATCTCGTCAACGGCACCAAGTGCTGCGAACACAAGCAGTTGCTGGACGACATTCTGCGCGACGAATACGGCTTCGACGGCTTCGTCGTCTCCGATTGGAGCGCGGTGCGCGACACCAAGGCCAGCGCCGAAGTCGGCATGGACGTCGAGATGTCGGTCACGCCGAACTTCGACGACTACTATTTCGCGAACCCGCTGAAGAAGGCCGTCGAAAACGGAGAAGTCAAGGAAAGCGACATCGACGTGAAAGTCGAACGCGTGCTCTCCGTCATGGATGCGCTGCACATGCTGGATGAGGGCCCTGCGGTTCGCAAGCCGGGATGTTATGCCACCATCGACCATGCCGCAAAGGCGCTGGACGTGGCGCGTGAATCCATCGTGCTGCTGAAGAACGACGAGAATCTGCTGCCTCTGGACGAGAAAAAGATGACCCGTCTGCTGGTAGTTGGAGCGAACGCCGATCGCATCCATTCCAATGGCGGAGGCTCGGCCGTAATCAAGGCGCTGCACGAGGTCTCGCCTCTGCTGGGACTCAACGGTCAGCTTGGCGGCAACGTGGAAATCGAATACGTGCTCGGCTATGACGCGTTGCAGGTCAACCAGGACGAATCCTGGCAGGAGGAAAGCCTTGAGAACTCCACCGGCTCCGATGCCAATGATGAGCTGCGTGCGCGTGAACTGCGCGAAGAGGCTGTGGCCAAGGCCCGCGAATACGCGGCATCCGGCGATCCGGTGTTGTTCATCGGCGGTCTTGACCACGAGCACGACCTCGAAGGCCGCGACCGCACCGACATGCGTCTGCCGTATGGCCAGGATGAGCTGATCGAAGCGCTGCTCGAAGCCGCGCCGAACGCGATTCTTGTATTCGTGGCCGGCTCTCCGATCGAGATGCCGTGGGCGGGCAAAGCCAAGACCATCGTGTGGAACTGGTACGCGGGATGCGAATCCGGCAACGCGCTGGCCGAAGTGCTGCTCGGCCGGGTGAATCCGAGCGGGCACCTGCCGGAGACCTTCCCGATCGCGCTCGCCGATGAGCCGGCGCATAAGATCGGCACATTCGGACTGGTTGGTCACGTTGATTACACGGAAGACATCTACGTGGGGTACCGCTACTTCGATACCAAGCGGATTCCGGTGCTTTTCCCGTTCGGCCATGGATTGAGCTACACGAGCTTCGCCTACCGCGATCTTGACGTACGTCGTGTGAATGACGAGATTCGTGTGACCTTCACCGTCGAGAACACCGGGGAGCGTGCCGGAAAAGCGGTCGCTCAGGTGTATCTTGGCCTCGAAGGAACCGGCGAGGACCGTCCCGCCAAGGAACTCAAGGGATTCGCCAAGGTCGAATTGGATGCGGGGGAGTTCCGTGAGGTCACTGTGGCAATGCCTGTGGCCAAGGCGCTGCGCTACTGGTCCAACGGAACGGAAGCCTACGCTCTGGCGCCGGAAGCGAGTGTGTTCGTGGGAGAATCCGTGGAAGATATTCGTCTTTCCGGACGTGTCGCATAGACCTTATCTATAAACTTATAAATAAAGAAAAAACGAATGACGGTCGTCTTTGGGAGGCCGGTGATATCCGGCTTCCCAAAGAGCAATCCGATCAATGCAAAGGAGCAAGGTATGAAGTTCCTCAATGGTGGCTGGCTCGTCAAAGATGGCTTCGACGTCAAGTACGCGGCGAATGTCTACACCGCCAATATCGAGCCGAAGAAGCTCACGCTGTTCTGCCCGTTCGGTTCGCCGATCTACAATCCCGGCATGACCCTCGACGGCGGCATCCTGACCATCGAGGTCACCTCGCCGCGTGAAGACGTGATCACCACCAAGCTGATCAACTTCAAGAAGGATCGCAGCAACTGCCCGAAGTTTGGCCTGAATGAAACCGATCCGGATGTTGAAATCAGCGAAACCGACGACAAGTGGACCTTCACTTCCGGCCGCCTG
>CAVEVJ010000105.1:0-7051 GCA_963619075.1 Acidaminococcaceae bacterium | reverse complement strand
TATGATGTCCGCGTCGCCCAACGCGCAAACCACATACGTTACCTGCGGCATGGCCTTCAATGCGTTCAGGGACTCTTCACGATGCCCGTTGACGCGCAGTCCCACCAATACCTGGCAATAATTACCCAAAGTCAGCGGGTTGCATACCGGCACCACCGCCATGATGCTCGCATCCGTAAGTCTGCGGTAGCTTTCCGTCGCCGCGTATACGGAGACACCGACCTTGTCGGCGAGCGCCTGCATGGTCATGCGTCCGTTGCATTGCAAAGCGGAGACCACTCTCAGATCACGTGCGGTGATTGTCATGCTTCCTTCGCCATGCGTCATTGCGTTCTCCTCACAGCCACAGCATCAACCATATACTGCCCGCGATGGCAGCCAGGGTGACGCACAGTATGATCCAGTCCCAGACGCGCATCTTCAGGTTCACCCGGTATGTGCGCGCCACGTTGAGGTTCAGTCCGCGCGATTCCATGGCCCATCCCACGCCTTGGCTCATCTTGTAAGCGCGGATGAGCACCGCGATGATGATCGGCAGATATGATTTGAATCGGTCTGTCATTCGTACGAATACGTTTCGTTTCGTTCCGGCCGCGTTGGTTTTGCCGCTGAGGTCAAGTCCGCGTGCGCGTTGGGCGGCGGATACGGATTGGAATATCGAGAAGAACACCGGAATGTACCGTAGGGCCGTGGCCAGGGTGAGCCCCGCTTTGTAGGGCATTCCCAGCGAAGTCAGGCCACGGATCAGTTTGGTTTGGCTGGTGGTGAACAGGGTGAGGAAGCATGCGAACCCCAATGCGGGGATGCGCAGGCCCATCACCACTGCCATGAGCAGATTTTCCTGGGTGAGCGTGAGCCATCCCCATTGCCAGAGCACGTGGCTCCCACTCGGGTCGAAGATGGGCCAGAGCACCACGATGAACGCTATGATCACCGCGAGGATCTTCCATACCCACGCTATGCGTTCTGCCGGAACGCGGTCGGTGATCAGCATGATGTGTTCGAGGATGAGCGCGCCTGTTATGAACGCCCAGTCACGCCACACGAGGCATAGGACCAGCAAGGCCACGGATATGAGGAATTTGACGCGCGGGTCGGTTTTGTGCAGCCATCCGTCGCCTGGTACATACAGGTCTGCGTCCATCAGTGCCTCTCCTCATTGTTCGCCACTTTCAGCAGTGCATGCGTGGCGGATACCGGTCCTTTTGATTGGCGTGCCTTACGTTTCACGGTGACGTTCCGCGCTTCCGGACTACGGTCGATGGGGCCGTATTGCACGATGTGCCCGTCGTCGAGTTCCAGCACGTGGGAACAGTAATGGTATACGGCACGCATGTCATGGCTGATCATGATGACGGTCACGCCACGTGCGTTGAGTTTCCGTACCGTTTCAAGGAATCGCACGGCGAGTCGGTGGTCCAATCCGGCCGTAGGCTCATCCAATACGAGAATCGGTGTGCGCATGGCGATCACCGACGCCAGTGCCACAGCCCTGCGTTCGCCGTAGCCGAGTGTTGCCGGAGACACGTTCTCGTAGCCATGCAGATCGAACAACGTCATCATTTCGTCGACACGTTTGAATACGGTCGCGGCATCGAGGCCGAGCGCCGTAGGACCGAAGGCTATCTCTTCTTTGGTGCTGGAGCAGAAGATCTGATGGTCGGGGTTTTGGAATACGAATCCGACGTGGGATGCCATCGCGCCGACACTATGCTGGCCGGTGTTCAGGCCGTCGACCGTCACGGTTCCCGAGGTTGGCCGCAACAGTCCGTTGAGATGTTTGGCCAACGTGGTCTTACCTGAACCGTTGCGTCCGATCAAGCCTACGAACGAGCCTTGTTCGACGGCAAGGTTCACATCGTCCAACGCAACGGAGTCGTTGCCGCCTCGCCCATACCGGTAGGTCACGTTTTCCATGGCGATGATCGTTTTCTTGTCCGTCGTCGAGGCGTCATTGGTTTTGACCGCTTTGATCTGCGGCACGGGGTCGTTGAAGATTCGCACGCCGGCCGATTCGAGCAGCGCCTTTTCCTTGGTGAACAGTCCCGCATCGCCGTTGCGCACCAGTTCGCCATTGACCAGAAACAGCACCTGGTCGGCCCAGTATGAGATATGTTCGACGTCCTGCCCCGCCATGATCACCGTCATGGTACGGGTTTGTCTAATGTGTTCGAGCACGTCGAACACTTCGCTTCTACCTTCCGGATCGAGCGCCGCCGTCGGCTCGTCGAGAATAAGCACGTCTGGTTCGGCCGCCAGTGCCGCGGCGATCGCCACGCGCTGCATCTGACCTCCCGACAGGCTGTTCGGCACCCGTTTTCTGTAGCCGGTCATACCGACCAGGTCCAGCATGATGTCGATCTGTTGGTCGATTATCCGCGGGTCGATGCCGCGATTTTCAAGCGGAAACGCGATTTCGTCCTCAACGCTCGCGCAGAACAGCTGCGATTCGGGGTCCTGCTGCACGTATCCGACGCGTTCGGACAGTTCCGACACGGAGTAGCGTCGCGTGTTCATGCCGTTGACTTCGACGACGCCGGTCATGGTTCCATCCGCCAGATTCGGAATGATACCGGCGAGCGCCATGCATAGGGTGGATTTGCCCGCGCCGGTCGGCCCTATGATGCCGACGAATGATCCGGGACGAATGTCGAAGCTGACATGTTTGAGGCTTTCGACCGGTTTGCCGCCGTCCGTCATAGGCGCGTATTTCCATCCCAAATCGCGTACAGTGATCATCCTCACTCCATAATCCTGCGGGGAACCTTATACGGATAGACCATATTACGGCCCATACATAACGGCCCGCGGGCCACCGTCATCATGTGGCATGCCCACGGGCCGTCATATCGGATGGTCAAATGTCACTCGCCGACTTTGAATCCGAGGTTTCCCATACGCACCAGCGGCGGGTACGCCTTGCGCACCGCGGAGAACAGGGCCATGCCCACGACCAGTCCGACGACCATCTGGAAGGAGTTGCCCACAATCTCGCCGAGCGCCGGTCCGAAACCGGAAAGGATTCCGCCTGCTATGAAGTAGCCGAATACCTTCCATACGCCGGCGATCACAGAACCGATGATGATGTTCGCCGGTTTGAATTCCTTGATGAGCAGTCCGACGAGCACGGCCTGCACGCCGTCGATGATGAAGGTGAAGATGGCCCATTGCGGATATCCGGAGATCAAGTCGGACAACGCCGGTCCGAGTCCGCCGATGATGCCGCCCACCCATGGGCCGAACGCATACGCGCTGAAGAAGATCATGGTGTCGGACAGGTTGAGGTATCCGCGGGTCGGGGTCGGGATCTTCACGAACATGGTCAGTACGGTGGTGACCGCCGTCATGATGGCGATCAACGGAATGGTGTTGACCTGCAATGTTTTTTTGATGTCGTTTCTGATGTTCTCCGCCATGACAGACACTTCCCTCTCTTTTCAATAAAAGTCAATTCTTGACTTAATTTCAGTACTTTAGAAAGAATAAAGATATATTTACTTTAAAAATATCAAAATATGATATCACTTTTCGCAATAAATCGAATCCTATACCATCCTTGATACATATCGTCGGCACAGCGGCGGATTACGGCGCGGCCACGGACCAAAAGAAAACGGTCCGTGGCCGCAACAAGACGTCGCAGCCACGGACCGTTCCCGCGGTTATTCGGTGAACCTCAGATCACTTCGCCAGCCCGGACGCACGCAGGGCTTCGAAACCGCCTTCGAGGTCCTCGAGGATGTCGTCGATGTTCTCGAGGCCGATGGACAGTCGGATGGTGCCCTGGTGGATGCCCTGGTCCTCCAGCTCCTCAAGGGTCTCCTGGGAATGGGTGGTGGAGGCCGGGTGAATCACCAGGCTCTTGGCGTCCGCCACGTTGGCCAGCAGGCTGAACAGGTGCAGGTTGTCGATGAACACGCGCGCCGCGTCCTTGCCACCCTTGATGTCGAAGGTGAAGATGGAGCCGCCGCCGTTCGGGAAGTACTTCTTGTACAGGTCGTTGTCCTTACGGCCTTCGATGGACGGGTGGGAGACGGACTCGACTTCCGGAACCGTCTTCAGGTAGTCGATGACCTTGAGCGCGTTCTCGACATGGCGCTCCACGCGCAGGGAGAGGGTCTCGGTGCCCTGCAGCAGCAGGAACGCCGCGAACGGGGACAGGGTGGCGCCGGTATCACGTAGCAGGATGGCACGGATGCGGGTCACGAACGCGGCTCCACCGAGGGCCTCGTAGAAGTTCAGACCATGGTAGGACGGATCCGGCTCGGTCAGGGTCGGGAACTTGCCCGAAACCTCAGCCCAGTTGAAGTTTCCGCCCTCGACGATCACGCCGCCGAGCGTGGTGCCGTGGCCGCCGATGAACTTGGTGGCCGATTCGACCACGACATCCGCGCCGTGCTCCAGCGGGCGGAACAGGTACGGGGTGGCGAAGGTGTTGTCGACGATCACCGGCAGATGATGCTTGTGAGCGATTTCGGTGATGGCCTCGAAGTCCGGCAGATCGGCGTTCGGATTGCCGAAAGTCTCGAAGTAGACGAGCTTGGTGTTCTCCTGGATGGCATCCTCGAACTCCTGCGGATTCTCGGCGGAGACGAAGGTGGTGGTGATGCCGTCGCGCGGCAGGGTGTGGCGCAGCAGGTTGAAGGTGCCGCCGTAGATGTTCTTGGCGGCCACGATGTGGTCACCGCTCTGTGTGATGTTGCGCACCGCGTATTCCACGGCCGCGGCGCCGGAAGCGACCGCCAGGCCGGCGGTGCCGCCTTCGAGGGCTGCGATACGGTCTTCGAACACGCCCTGGGTGGAGTTGGTCAGTCGTCCGTAGATGTTGCCGGCGTCTGCCAGTCCGAAGCGGGCCTCGGCGTGGTCGAAGTTGTGGAACACGTAGCTGGTGGTCTGGTAGATCGGCACCGCACGGGAATCGGTGGCCGGGTCCGCCTGCTCCTGTCCGACATGCAGCTGCAGGGTTTCGAAACGATAGTTCTTGTCCGCCATGGTTGGCTCCTTTACTGTTCCATAGGTTCGTTGATTGCCTTGTACTGGCCACCCGTCCTGCCGTTCGGCGGTTGGCCAAGTGTTGGTAGAGACGATAGGACGCGGCGCAAGCCGAACGCAAGCCGAACGTTATCGCACTTGCCTATACCCTCTTATAAACCGTTGGAATCATTGGTCTCACGCAAGGTCGAGACGTCTGAAAAACTTCGCGGAAAACCATGCGACACGCCAATGGTCACCGTCTCGGACGCGTCGATGCACGCTCGCCGGGTGCACGCATGTGGCACAAGCGGGCGCATTCGTCAACGCACACGCTAAAGTCATGGGCAGGCAATCGCAAAAGAGGTTTCAAACATGAACGACGAGATCCTGTACGACCGTGATCCGCTATATATTCCGCGTGTGGCCGCAGTGCATGACATGTGCGGCTACGGCAAGTGCTCGCTGACGGCGGCCATTCCGATTCTTTCGGCAGCCGGCTGCGACGTCTGCCCGGTGCCGACGGCCCTGTTCTCCGCCCACACCCGCTACGAGGTGTTCACCTTCAACGACACCACGGAACTGCTGGACGATTATCTGGATGCGTGGAAGCAGGAGAACGTCGATCTGGACGCCGTGTATTCCGGATTCCTGGGTTCCGCCGAACAAGTCGGCATCATCAAACGACTTTACTCCGACTACCCGCACGCATTGCGGTTGGTGGATCCCGTCATGGGCGATGGCGGACGCATCTACGCGACATACACGGATGAGCTGTGCCAGGCCATGGGGTCATTGGTGGACGGAGCGGACGTGCTGACGCCGAACCTCACCGAAGCCTCCATATTGACGCACCGCGAATACCCGGGCCAGAACCTGACCGGCCGTCAGGTGGACGACATCATCGACGCCCTGCTGGAATTGGGCGCGAAAAACGTGGTGCTCAAGGGCGTAGACCGCGCGGACGGCATGATCCGCAATTTCGTGGCTTCAAGCAAGACCGGCGTCGCGGGCAAGCGGGAGCTGGCCCACAGCAAGCTGCCGTTCATGACGCATGGCACCGGAGACGCATTCGCATCGGCGTTGTGCGGAGCGTTGATGGCGGGCAAATCCCTGGCGCAATCCGCGTCCATCGCCGGCGAGTTCGTCCGCCATGCGATGAAACACACCCAGAACCAGCCCCACCATGATGAGCGCGGCGTGAGCTTCGAGTTGAGCCTTGGGAAAATGACCAAGCTCATGCACGACTGATACACGACCGAACACGGATCGAACGCCATAAATCTCGGCGGTGGATGAGTGTGTATAACACACATTCATCCACCGCTTATCCCCAACACTCCCGAAACCGTCAGGTTATCCACAATCGCCGTCCGCCCCTTGCCCCACAATGCATGATTCTGCTGAACTTGAATCATGAACGGCACAATCTCAACTTGCGTTCCGGCCGCGCAGCAGCGGCAGGAACAACTTCTCGACTCTCTGGCGCAGCGGTTGCATGACGGCACGTTGCGCACACGTCAACTCGGAAATCTCGGCGAACAATACGCGGCGGCATGGCTTGAAGCGCAAGGCTGGCATGTGATCGACCGCAACTGGCATTGCCGACTCGGAGAACTTGACATCGTGGCCCGCAACGAATCCAACCAAATCGTTTTCGTGGAAGTCAAAACCCGACGCACCCTGAGGTATGGAACGCCGCAGGAGGCGGTGACCCACGCCAAACAGATCAACCTTCGCCACGCCGCGGTGCAATGGCTGGCCGAACCGGAACACCATCTGCCGCACTCCGGCATCCGTTTCGATGTCGTCACCGTCGTCGTGCGCGAGGGCAATCCCCTCGTCCACCGTATCGAAGGAGCGTTCTGATGGCCATCGGCAGCGCATTGTCCGTCGGTCTGATAGGACTGAAGACGTTCACCATTCAAATCCAGGCATTCGTCTCCCCTGGCCTCCCCTACTTCTCCATCATCGGCTTGCCGGACACCTCGCTTTCGGAAGCCCGCGAGAGGGTCAAATCCGCCTGTCAGGCCAGCGGATTCAAATGGCCGGAAACCCGCGTCACGGTCAACCTCTCCCC
>CAVEVJ010000104.1:0-3533 GCA_963619075.1 Acidaminococcaceae bacterium | reverse complement strand
ATATGACTGCGGCCGGCCGCATGCTGGCTGGGCATTTCGGCTGCGCGGTGCTTGTCAAGGGCGGCCATGGCACGCAGGACGCCAGTGATGTTCTGGTCGAGCCGAATGGTCAGATAACGTGGTTCACCAGCCAACGAGTCGATAATCCGAACACCCACGGTACCGGATGCACGTTATCATCCGCCATCGCTTCGCATCTTGCGCTTGGCGAGGATCTGCCAACCGCCGTCGACCATGCCAAACTGTATTTGACGGGCGCTCTGGAAGCGCAGCTTGACCTTGGCCATGGTTCCGGCCCGATGGACCACGCCTGGCGGTGGCGCTGAATCCATAAAACACGACCTCTTCACCGCCAAGCGCAGCATCAAACAGCATCAAAGACGCATATACAAAGAAAGGAACATCATGGTCCTTGACCGCAATGCCGAAAAGCAGGAAGTGCCGGTCGATCCGGAAACCGGCAAGCCGTATATCAACACTTTGGCGGCCGTCGCCATCTCTCCCGCCGGAGCAAGCCCAGAAAAATCCGAATATGTCGCGCAAGCGGTCGACGTGATCCGTCAATCCGGACTGCCGAACGAGACCAACGCGATGTTCACCAACATCGAAGGAGATATCGACGACGTGCTGAAGGTGATCCACGACGCCACCATGAAGCTCGCCGGTCAGGGCTACCGTACCGATGTGGTGATCAGGCTTGATATCCGACCGGGATTCGAGGGCCAAATCCACGCCAAGCAGGAACTCGTCAACAGCATTCTTTCCGAGTGATCCCCCGGAAGACTCACGATAGTTCGAAACGACTTTTCAGTCTCGATGGCCTCCTCGATTTGGGGGTATAAGGTTTGTCGAATGCGCGTCTTTCCCGATGAAAGGCGCGCATTCGGCTTAGATTGGGTATATTGTTGCGCTTATGACGACGATGAAGGAAATTGCCGAAAAAACCCAGGTTTCCGTTTCCACCGTTTCTTTGGTGCTCAATGGACGGGACGAGGGGCGTGTGAACCCCGTACTGGCACAGCGGGTTCGTCAAGTCGCCAATGATCTCGGCTATAAAATCAATCCGCTGGCACGAAGCCTGCGAACAAGCAAGACTCGCATCCTAGGATTCATCAGCGAGGAAGTAGCCACAACCCCATATGCGGGCGGTATCATTCTGGGCGCCCAGGATGCGGCCAGCGCATACGGCTATATGCTGTTCACCGTCAATACCGACGGCGCGGCCAGCGAAGACAGCGAGATCGCCGCATTGAAACGCTACGGCGTAGATGGCTTCTGCTATTCGAAGATGTCGAACCGAATCACCAAGGTTCCGGAGAGCATGTCAGGATATCCGGTGGTGCTGGTCGATGCCACGGATGCGGAAAATAAAGTCCCAAGCGTGGAACCCGACGAATTCCAAATTGCCTACGATGCCACCGAGCGACTTATCAAGGCCGGGTGTGAGCGCATCGCATACGTTGGATGCGCGGAAAACATGATCGCGCAGGACGGTCGTTTGGAAGGCTATCTCGCAGCTTTGAAGAACGCCGGCCGCGAACGTGACGATTCGCTGATATGCAACGTGCTCAACAACGGTCCCGCGTTGCGCGCCGTAAGCGAGTTGTTCGACACCAGGAATCCCGACGGATTCTTCTGCTTCAACGATGCCCGCGCATGGTATGTGTATGAATGCGCCGCACGCCGCGGTCTGACCGTGGGCAAGGATCTTTCCGTGGTCGGTGTGGACAACCACAGGGTGCTCGCGGAGACTCTTGAACCGCAATTGACCACCGTGGAACTGCCCCACTACGAAATGGGCTATTGGGCGGCAAGCAAGCTCATCTCCATGATCGAGAACAAGCCGGTCGACGTTTCGAAGTGGCCTGAGACCACGTCTCCCATGCCTTCCCTGGACGCTCCGATTCCGGCGAAGATTCACTGCTCGCTCATAGAAAAAGGGTCCGTGGTTCGCTGACATCATATTGAATCGCGCCTCCGATTGTTGGACTGAAAAATTCAGATCGATGATCGGAAGGCGCGATTCATATTTGGCGAACCATCTGTTTTTCATTCACGACACGCCGAAAACGGCGTGTCTTCGTCATGCTTTCGGCCATATTCCAGCATTTGTGCATATCTTATGCCGTTATTTACGTCAATCGTTTGACGTAAATCGATTGACGTCATATACTTGACTACAAGCTCACCGAGTGGCGCGGCAGCCCCCGATGAACACACAACACAACATCAGCAATATCAACCGGCCTTGCACAGCAGCATCGCCAACATAGAGAAAAAGAGAATCGCATGGCACAAGACACTCGTTCTGCGTGGAAGAATCCTTCCTACCTGCAGAGCTCTTTCGGTATCTTCATGTTCTTCTGTTCCTGGGGCATCTGGTGGTCCTTCTTCTCCAGGTGGCTCACCGACCCGACCCACGGCCTGGGCATGACCTCCGCGGAACAGGGCCAGATCTACTCCATCAACTCTCTCGCCACCCTGGTCATCATGTTCGCCTACGGCGCCATCCAGGACCAGCTCGGCATCAAGCGCAAGCTCGTCATCTTCATTTCCGCAATCGCCGCACTCGTCGGCCCGTTCGTCCAGTTCGTATACGCCCCGATGCTCACCGAGGGCGGCGCGACCCGCTTCGCCGGCGTGCTCATCGGCTCCGTGGTGCTCTCCGCGGGCTTCATGGCCGGCTGCTCCCTGTTCGAAGCCTTGACCGAACGCTACTCCCGTAAGTTCGGTTTCGAATATGGCCAGTCCCGCGCTTGGGGCTCCTTCGGCTACGCCATCGTGGCTCTGTGCGCAGGCTTCCTGTTCAACATCAGCCCGCTGCTGAACTTCTGGGTCGGCTCCATCTGCGGCCTCGGCATGCTGTGCGTCTACGCCTTCTGGGTTCCGGCCGAGCAGAAGGAAGAGCTTAAGAAGGAAGCCGATCCGAACGCAACTCCGACCAACCCCTCCTTCAAGGAGATGGTCTCCGTTCTGAAGATGCCGACCCTGTGGGTGCTCATCGTCTTCATGCTGCTGACCAACACCTTCTATACGGTGTTCGATCAGCAAATGTTCCCAAATTACTACGCCTCCCTCTTCTCCACCACTGAAATCGGCAACGCCACCTACGGCACACTGAACTCCTTCCAGGTGTTCCTCGAGTCCGCCATGATGGGCGTCGTGCCGATCATCATGAAGAAGATCGGCGTGCGCAACTCCCTGCTGCTCGGCGCAACCGTCATGTTCCTGCGCATCGGCCTGTGCGGCGTGTTCCACGACCCGGTCTCCGTGTCCATCGTCAAGCTGTTCCACTCCATCGAGGTTCCGCTGTTCTGCCTGCCGGCGTTCCGTTACTTCACCCTGCACTTCGACACCAAGCTGTCCGCGACCCTGTACATGGTGGGCTTCCAGATCGCATCGCAGGTTGGCCAGGTGATCTTCTCCACCCCGCTGGGCGCCCTGCATGATGCCATGGGTGATCGTCCGACCTTCTTCACCATCTCCGCCATCGTGTTCGCGGCACTGGTGTACGGCATCTTCGTGATCAAGAA
>CAVEVJ010000103.1:0-6081 GCA_963619075.1 Acidaminococcaceae bacterium | reverse complement strand
CAGATAGCGGATGATGACGTGCAGGGAAGGATTCGACATGGTCTCGGAATTCGATGTGGCGCTCGAATACGCCTGTTCGCAGGGGCTTGCCTGCTGTTCGGCCTCCGCACGACCGGAAACACGTGGTGTGGAGCAGGCTGCCGGAACCGTTGCGATCGCGCATATGCAGGCCATGGCGCATGCTCGCCTGGCCCAAGGCAAAGACGGGCGAAGGGCATGAAAAGGTGTCTGCATGAATCATTAGACTAATCATTGACTGTGACCATTTTGGGCCAAACGCCGGATAACTTCATATAGGAGGTCTTGAATATGGAACTGGACCTGGCAGGAATGTACCAGCTTGCAGCTGATCAGGGAATCGACTCCGAGACGTTGGACGCCGCGCTCTCGGAAGCGTTGCGACTGGCGTATCTGAAAACCCCGCATGCCGCGAAGCACGCTCGCGTGGAACTCGATCAGCGTGCGGGAAGCTTTACCGTTTGGGCCCAGGATGAGATTCCGGGAGAACCGACCGAGGAGAATCCACACCCCGCGCCGACCTTGGGCGAGGAATATGATGATACGCCTCGAGATTTCGGCCGTTTGGCGGCGGCGACGGCACGTCAGGTGATCAGCCAGCTGTTCCGCAAGGCCGAGGACGACAAGGTGTTCGGCGCGTTCTCCGGGCAGAAAGGCAAGCTGATCACCGGCATCGTGCAGCAGGATGCCAAAGACACCGCCAACGTGCACGTGGCAGTCGGCGATGTGGAGGCGTTGCTGCCCCGCCGCGAACAGGTTCCGGGCGAGCGCTACCGTCACGGCGAGCGCATCCGCGTGTACGTGGTCAACGTCGGCCGTGGACTCAAGGGACCGGAAATCGTCGTCTCCCGCTCCCATCCGGAGCTGGTACGTCGCCTGTTCGAGCGTGAAGTGCCGGAACTGGTCTCCGGTGCGGTGTCGATCATGGCGATCGCGCGTGAAGCCGGCGCCCGTACCAAGATCGCGGTGCGCGCCAATACGGAAGGCGTCAACCCGAAGGGCGCTTTGATCGGCCCCGGCGGTGCTCGCGTACGTGCTGTCATGGAGAACCTCGGACCGGAGAAGATCGATATCGTCGATTGGTCCTCCGATCCTGCGCAGTTCGTTGCGTCCGCCCTGTCTCCGGCGGTGGCGACCGGCGTGCAGGTGATCAGCGAGAAGAACAAGACCGCAATCGCCTTCATCCACGACGACCAGCTTTCTCTGGCCATCGGCAAGGAAGGGCAGAACGCGCGTCTGGCGGCCAAACTGACCGGTTGGAAGATCGGAATCGAATCCGCTGAGGCCCATGCCAAGAAGATGGCGGAATCCGCCGAATAAACAACATTTCATCATGCTCGAGCCCGTGGGTGTACAATCCACGGGCTCGAGTATGCTGGATTCGACAATCCAAAGCATGGCGATTCGTTTCATCATGCCAGGGAAAAGACGAGGTATCACGAACATGGTTGCACGATGAGAAGGACCAAGCTCGCCGTGAATCAATAGAGGTTGCGCACGTATGCGCGGCCCGGGATAGGAGAAATTGAGTGCCGAAAGCACGCGTATATGAACTTGCCAAGGAACTTGGCGTAGATAGCAAGACCGTTTTGAACAAACTTGAGGCGATGGGCGAATTTGTGAAGTCCGCATCGTCCACCGTTGAACCTCCGGTCGCCCGCAAGTTGAAGAATGCGTTCGCATCCAATGCGCAAGGCAATGCTTCCGAAGCCAAGAAGCCTGCGGCCAAGACCGCACCCGCTCCGGCTGCGCAGGCCCCGGCCGCACCGAAGCCAGCCGCACCGAAGCCTGTGGACAAGCCGGCTGTTCCGAAGCCGGCCGCGCCGGCAGCCCAGTCTTCTCGTACCGACGTTCCCAAGCCGGGTCAGCGTTCGGCCCGTCCGGGCGATTCCCGACAGCATGGCAACCGTTCCAACGGCAATGCTCCGCGTCCGCAGGGTCAGGCGTCGGATCGTCGCGCGTCCGGCAAGCCAGCTCCGGTTCCGGGCCCGCACGCTCCGCGTAACAATTCCCAGCAGGGCGGCAATGCGGCCAACAACGCCAAGCCGCACACCCCGAGCCCGCGTCCGGGCAATAATCCGTTCAGCCGCAAGCAGGGCATGCGTACCCCCACTCCGGGAGACATTCCGCGTCCGCATCCGATGAATCGTCCGAACGCCAACAGCGCTAATGGCGAAGGTCGTCGTGGCGGTCGTCCGGGCCAGGGAACCGGCCAGCGTGGCGGCTTCCGTGGTCGTCCGGGCCAGGGAACCGGCGCGAAGCCGGGCCAGTGGGGACAGCATCGTCCGGGGCAGGGCGGCGGCCAGCGTCCCGCAGGCGGCGGCAATCGTTTCGGTGCTGGCAACAACAACGGCGGCGGCTTCCAGAACGGCAACAACGCTTCAAACAGCGCTCCGGCACGTGGCGGCGGCCGCGGTCGTGGCGGCACCGCTGGCGCATTCGGTCGTCAGGGCGGAAAGTCCTCGAAGGCACGTAAAAACCGTCTTGCGAAGCGTCAGGAATTCCAGGAGATGAAGGCTCCGGTCATCGGCGGCGTGCGCATTCCTACCGGCAACGGACAGACCGTCCGTCTGCGTCAGGGCGCATCCCTCGCCGATCTGGCCGAGAAGATCAACGTCAATCCGGCGGCGCTCGTCACCGTGCTGTTCCATCTTGGTGAGATGGCCACGGCCACGCAGTCCCTGGACGAATCCACGTTCCAAATCCTCGGCGAGGAAATCGGCTGGGACATCAAGGTCGTCTCCGCGGAAGAGGAAGACAAGGAGCTGCTGCAGCAGTTCGACATCAACCTCGATGAGGAAGAATTGCAGGAAGACGAGGATCTGCAGCCCCGTCCGCCGGTCGTCACCGTCATGGGCCACGTCGACCACGGTAAGACCCGACTGCTCGACACCATCCGCAGCACCAACGTCATCGACCGTGAGGCCGGTGGCATCACCCAGCGTATCGGCGCATACCAGGTGACTGTGGATCTTGAAGGCGAACCCCGCAAGATTACGTTCCTCGATACCCCGGGTCACGAGGCCTTCACCGCCATGCGTGCCCGTGGTGCGGAGCTCACCGACGTCGCGATTCTTGTTGTGGCGGCCGATGACGGTGTGATGCCGCAGACCATCGAAGCCGTGAACCACGCGCAGGCCGCGAACGTGCCGATCGTGGTGGCCGTGAACAAGATTGACAAGCCCGGCGCGAACCCGGACAAGGTCCGCGGACAGCTCACTGAATACGGTCTGGTCCCGGAGGAGTACGGCGGCAACACCATGTTCGTCGATATCTCCGCGAAGCAGGGTCTGAACGTCGACAAGCTGCTTGAAGCCGTGCTGCTCACCGCCGACGCGGAACTCGACCTGCGCGCCAACCCGGATATGGACGCCCGTGGCGCCACCGTCGAAGCCCGACTCGACAAGGGCCGCGGCGCTGTGGCCACCGTGCTGGTCCAGTCCGGTACGCTGCACATCGGCGACGCCATCGTTGCCGGCACCTCGTACGGCCGCGTCCGCGCCATGCTCGACGAGAACGGCACCCAGATGAAGGAAGCCAAGCCGTCCACTCCGGTGCAGGTGCTTGGCCTCACCTCCGTTCCGACTGCAGGCGACCTCTTCCTGGTGGCGTCCGACGACCGTACCGCACGTCAGATCGCCGAAAAGCGTCAGGCGACCGAGCGCGCGGCCCAGCTGGCCAAGCGCCGCAAGGTCGTTTCTCTCGAAAGCCTCAAGGAGCAGTTCGCCAAGTCCGAGGTCGACATGCTCAACATCGTCATCAAGGGCGATTCCTCCGGTTCCGTCGAGGCGCTGGAAGATTCCCTGATGAAGATCGAGGTTTCCGACGAGGTCGGCATCCAGGTGATCCACCGCGGCGTCGGTGCCATCACCCAGAACGACGTCAACCTGGCCACCGTCGACAAGGCCGTCATCATCGGCTTCAACGTTCGTCCGAACCGTCAGGTGGCGGATCTGGCCGAACGCGAAGGCGTGGAGATCAAGTACTACTCGATCATCTACAAGGCCATCGAAGACATCGAAGCGTCCCTCAAGGGTATGCTCAAGCCGGAATACGAGGAGGTCGTCACCTCCCACTCCGAGATCCGCGAGATCTTCCGTTCCTCCAAGTTCGGCAACATCGCCGGCGTCATGGTGCAGGACGGCGAAGTCAAGCGCGGTACGAAGTGCCGTATCCTGCGCAACGGCATCGCCACCGTCAACGATCTTGAGATTTCCTCGCTGCGTCGTTTCAAGGACGATGTCAACTCCGTCAAGGAAGGCTACGAGGCTGGCATCAACCTCGGCTCCTTCAACGACATCGAGCTCGGAGACATCATCGAGACGTTCGAAATGCAGGAAATCGAGCGTAAGTAATCGCCTCCACCGGCAAACAAGCCGTCATATGAAAAGGGAACGCCCACAGCTGACTATGGCTGCGGGCGTTCCGCGATAAATCACGAAACTTGAACTCCCGTAAGGAAACCAATGGCAGGCACCAACCCCCGCGCCGCACGAATCGCGGCATTGATTCAGCGAGTAATCGCTTCCTCCATGGAAGCGCAGCTGCACGATAAGCGACTTTTTAACGTGACCATCACCGAAGTGCGCGTCACCAACGATCTGCAGCTCGCCAAAGTGTATTGGACCCAGCTTGGCCACGACGGGCACGAGCAGGGCGAACGCAAACGCGCCCAGCAGGCGCTCAACCAGGCGAAAGGCCGCCTGCGCTCCCTGGTGGGCACCAAGGCCGGCCTTCGACTGACCCCGCAGCTCGAATTCATCTTCGACGAAGTGCCGGGCGAGGCTCATGAGATCGAAGACATCCTCGCCATCGCGCGCAAGCGTGACGAGGAACTCGCCAAGGCACGCGAAAACGCCCAGTATGCGGGTGAGGCCGATCCGTACAAGCACGACGACGATGAATCCGACGAAGATTTCGAAGATGACGACATCGAAGTCGAAGATTGGGATGATGACGAAGAAGCCTGAACACTCCGGACTGCTGGTCATCGACAAGCCGCAAGGCGTTACCAGCCATGACATCGTCGCGGCCGTGCGCGGCGCCCTGCACATGAAACGTGTGGGGCACGCCGGCACGCTCGATCCAATGGCCACGGGCGTGCTGGTGGTCGGATTCGGCAACGCCACACGCCTGCTCAACTACATTGTGGAACACGACAAAACCTATCAGGCCACCATCAGGCTCGGCCAGCGCACCACTACCGACGATGCGGACGGCGAAATCATCGACGGCGAATCGCATCCGTATGATTTTCCTTCCCGTAGCACGGTGGAACAGACGATCGCACGGTATTTCACAGGCCGTATAGAACAGGTGCCGAACTCGTATTCCGCCATCAAAATCAACGGTCAGCGAGCTTATGATCTGGCCCGCGAAGGCAAGGACGTCGCGCTCAAGGCACGTCCGGTGACCATCCACGAATTCACCGTGAACGATGTGCGGTATGGAAATACCCTTGCCGAAACGGCAGGTGCCCCACTGGAAAACGTGGTTCGGCCTGATCACGAGGAATCCTGGCATGCCGGGGAACCGACGGTAGGTTCGGACGGGATTCAGGAACAGGGAAACGAACAGCCGGTCATGGAACTTGACGTGACCGTCACCTGCTCGGCGGGAACC
This sequence comes from Acidaminococcaceae bacterium, assembly GCA_963619075.1. Classification (GTDB taxonomy): domain Bacteria; phylum Actinomycetota; class Actinomycetes; order Actinomycetales; family Bifidobacteriaceae; genus Bifidobacterium. Next base: position 441 of record CAVEVJ010000103.1, on the reverse strand, counting down.
TACATTCGCGCGCTTGCCCGCGATTTGGGCGAGCGGCTCGGATTGGGCGGCCACCTGACCATGTTGCGCAGAACCAGAATCGGCCGTTTCGCGGTTGACGGAGAGAACGTCATGACCGCGCACACGCAGTTGAAGACCTTCACGAACCGTGAAGGCGTGGAAGTGACGCGTAACCGAGCGGTGCTCGACGATGCCGACCATGCCATCGACCATGCCATCGGTATGGTCGAAAGCGCGGCGGAATCCATGGCCATGCTGCCCGTCAGCGAGCAGGAGGCCAAGGATCTGCGCTTCGGTCGTAGAATCGCGCACGACATCCACGGCACCACTGCGGCGTATGTGGCGGAAACCAATGATCTGGTGGCGATTCTGGAACGTGCAAAAAAAGGCGAGGCGAAGCCGGTAGCGGTCTTCAACTGAACGATACGAACACTGTAAAGA
>CAVEVJ010000102.1:0-2178 GCA_963619075.1 Acidaminococcaceae bacterium | reverse complement strand
ACGTTACGGAACCAATCCATACGTGACCGCCTGGCATATGGGCAACGAGTACGGTTGGAACAATCGTCATGATTATTCGGACGACGCATTGAAGGCATTCCGTACATGGTGCAAGGCTCGCTATGGAACGATCGACATGCTCAACAAGGCGTGGGGAACCACCTTCTGGGGGCAGGAGGTCCATTCCTTCGACGAAGTGCTGCTTCCGAGATTCATGGGCACCGATGCCATGGTGAATCCCGGCCAGCAGCTCGACTATGAGCGTTTTGGCAACGATTCCTTGCTGGACTTCTACAAGGCCGAGCGAGACGCCATCGCCGAGATATGCCCAGACAAGCCGTTCACCACGAACTTCATGGTTTCTACCGACCAATGCTGCATGGACTATGCGGATTGGGCTGAGGAAGTGGATTTTGTGTCCAACGACCATTACTTCCACGAAGGCGAGTCGCACCTTGACGAACTTGTCTGCTCCGATGCGCTGATGGATTCACTCTCCCTCAGCAAACCCTGGTACGTGATGGAGAACTCCACTTCGGCGGTGCAATGGAAGCCACTCAACGTACGCAAACGCAAGGGGGAGATTATTCGCGATTCCCTCGCTCATGTGGCCATGGGCGCCGATGCCATCAACTTCTTCCAATGGAGGGCTTCCGCATTTGGAGCCGAGGCGTTCCATTCAGCCATGTTGCCGCATGCCGGAGAAGATACCAAAGTATTCCACCAAGTATGTGAGCTTGGAGAGATACTCAACGATCTCAGCACCGAAGGAGTGCCGGGAAGCACGCTCGAGCGTTCGGACACGGCGATTCTCTTCAGCGCCGAATCCGAATGGGCCACCCGTTGCGAGACTTTGCCGAGTCAAAAGCTCAACCATTGGCATGACGTGCGTGACTGGTACCGCGCCTTTTTGGATGCGGGGGAGCGGGCCGACGTGGTGCCGCTCAAATACGACTGGAGCGCGTATTCCACGGTGGTGCTGCCGAGCGTGTTGATTCTGAGCGCGGATGATACGCAGCGACTTGCCGATTTCGCGGTCTCCGGCGGCCGGGTGGTTGTTGGTTATGCCACAGGCTTGCTCGACGAGCATTTCCACACCTGGCTTGACGGATACCCGGGTGCCGGCAACGGTCTGCTTCGCGGGATGCTTGGCATTCGCGGTGAGGAATTCAATATTCTTGGACGCGAGGCGGAAGGCGAGCCGTACGAAATCGAGCTGGGTGGCGGTATGGAAGGTGCCGTGACCCGCCTGTGGCAGAACGACGTGAACGTGGAAGGCCCTGACACGGAAGTACTCGCCACCTATTCGGGAAAGGCCGCGGACGAATGGGAACTGGATGGCATGGCCGCCATCACCCGTAACCCATACGGCTCCGGTGCCGCCTATTTTGTGGGATGCGATTTGGGTGTGGCCGATTTGACCAGATTCATCCGCGCAAATCTCGTAGCCTCCAGTGATGCAGAAGGCGTTCGATGCGGTGACGTGTTGCACACTGTGCGTAAATCGGCGGATGCGACCTTCGACTTCTACATGCCCCGAGGTGAGCAAGAAGTTGTGTTGCATGGCATTGAGGGTAGTCCAATTTGCCTCTTCCGCGCTGAGCCAGCCGAGTCAGCCAAGCCGGGCTCCTACGTTATTCATCGCAACGGCATGCTGGTCGCCAAGCGGTATGAGTGACGGCGCCCATAGTGGCAAGCGTAGCAGACAGGGAACACCCCCGTCCGATGTATTTCGCTTATAGATGGCGGATGAATCGTCCATACCTGAAGTATTGGCCTTGTAATAGCGCGGTAATATTTCGGTTTAGATCAAAAATCCGCCATCTATAAGCCAGAAAGCAAATGAGGGGCCTGAAATGAGCGAAACGAAGCAGGACAAAAGGCGCATCACACTACGCGATGTGGCCGAAGAGGCCGGCGTTTCGCTCAAAACCGCGTCCAATGTGATCAACAACAGCGGTCGTATGTCTGAAAGCACGAGGGAGAAGGTGCAGGAGGTCATTGACCGACTTGGTTATAGGGTGAATGTGGCCGCCCGTAACCTCAACCGCGGCAATACGGGTTTCATCACATTGGCCGTGCCGAGCCTCACGGCACCGTATTTGGCCGAACTGGCCAATCGGGTGATTGATACGGCTCGACTGCATGATTATTCCGTTTACGTCACCACATACGCTG
>CAVEVJ010000101.1:0-2255 GCA_963619075.1 Acidaminococcaceae bacterium | reverse complement strand
GAGGATGAGGCTTTGGCATACTTCTGATAATCGGACAACGAAAGCTGTTTGTCAGCCAGCGCGCTGCGCATCGAATCGAAATCAGGCTGGCCGTTTGATGAGTCCGAGTTGCTCGAGTCGGAGGTGCCTGAATCGGAGTTCTGCCGTGATTCGCTGATGAGCTTTTCTCGATCAAGGCTGATCTGAGCGGTGATCGTGGTGTTTTCGAGACCGCTGGTACGTGCGGTGGCCGCGGCCTGCCGAATCGACAGTCCGATGGTGGCTGCCGCCGCGATGATGGTGACGATCACGATGACCAGTATGTTCCGGCCTTTGTTTCTCGTTACGCTTTTGGCGGCGTTACGTAAGACGAACATGGATGTTCCTTGTGATTGGGAATAGGGATTGTTCCACGCCGTGATATCGGCGTCTATGCCGATGGTAAAAGTTGTATCTTGATACGCAACGGAATGGACGCTCAGCCTTTGCTGAAACATTCCTGAGGATTCTCTGATAAATTTTGCGTTCTGTAATAAACACGACATGATGGAGCCGTGTGCGAGTATGTGGTGTTAGGCTAACGCGTATGCCTATTAAAACCGAAGTCATCGCAAACCCGAAAGCGGAACGAATCCGCCGTGTGGCCGAGCTTGCCGATCGCAAAGGACGTAAGCGTTCCGGCCGTTTCATGGTGGAGGGGCCACAATCGGTGAGGGAATTGCTTTCCTGTTGTTCCGACATCGTGCAGGATTTGTATGTGGAAGTGCGTTCCGCCGAACCCGACGCGGCGTTTCTGAACCCGACGGTGGCGCAGATGGCCGGCAAGGCCATGCAGGCTGGCGCCTACGTACACAAGGTGACGCATCAGGTCATGCAGCAGATGAGCACCGATGCCCAAGGCGTGCTTGCGGTGGCGGGTATGCAGGAGTTCCTCGATTCCATGGCTATCGCCGAAACCTTTGACGGGAAGGCGATGGTCGCCGCGTTCTGGCAGGTGCGCGATCCGGGCAATGCCGGAACGGTGATCCGCTCGGCTGATGCGGCTGGTTGCGATGGTGTGGTTTTGGTTGATGATTGCGTCGATATCTTCAACCCGAAGGTCATCCGTTCCTCCGCGGGGTCGTTGTTCCATCTGCCGATACTTGCCATGGGAACCGATGAGTTCTTCTCATGGTGTGAGAGCCGTGGGCTGTGCATATACGCGGCCGACGTTTACGGTACCGATGCCAGGCCTCCGGAATCGTTGACGGATCTGATCGTGTCACCCGATTCGTTGGCGCAGGCCAAGGCGGTGCTCTTCGGCAATGAGGCGCGTGGATTGACCCAGGAAGTGTTGGAACGTACCGATCGCATCGTTTCGATTCCAATCTACGGAAAAGCGGAGTCCCTGAATCTCGGCACCAGCGCGGCGGTGATGCTGCTGAGCTTGGCTATGTCGAGTCATGTTGAAACAATGTGAAGTCGGAAAACGTTGAAATTGCGCGTTTTTCGCGTAAAACAAACGGGAAATTAGAAAGGTATCTCGTGGCAGAAGGTGCGGTATTCGACGCCCAAGCGGTAACCGATGCGGTTGCCGAGGGCATCGCGAAAATCGAAAACGCCTCCAGCATGGAGGAATTGAAAGCCATCAAGACGCAGTACGCCGGCGCGGAATCCGCGATGACTCAGGCCAGCAAGGCCATCGGTGCGCTGCCGAAGGATCAGAAGAAGGAAGCCGGCCAAATCATGGGCAAGCTGCGCGCCGACTTCGGCCGCGCGTACGGCGCCAAGGAGCAGCAGGTCAAGGCGGAGGAAGAGGCGCGTGCCCTGGCCGCCGAAACCGTGGACATGACTCTGCCGGTCAATCGCAAGCCGCTCGGCGCACGTCATCCGCTGCCGAAGCTGATGGAGGACGTCGAGGACTTCTTTATCTCCATGGGATGGCAGATTTCCGACGGCCCTGAGGTTGAAACCGAGTGGTACGACTTCGATGCCCTGAATTTCGGACCGGACCATCCGGCACGCCAGATGCAGGACACCTTCTATGTCAAGGGAAATCAGGCCAAGGATGCCGCCGGATTCGTCGGCTCCAACATGGTTCTGCGCACCCAGACGTCCTCCGACCAGGTGCGTGGACTGCTTACCCGCGGCGTGCCGCTGTACATTGCATGCCCGGGCCGCGTGTTCCGTACTGATGAACTCGATGCAACCCATACGCCGGTATTCCACCAGGTCGAAGCTCTTGCGGTGGACAAGCACCTGACCATGGCCGATCTCAAGGGTGTGCTCGACAAGCT
>CAVEVJ010000100.1:0-2871 GCA_963619075.1 Acidaminococcaceae bacterium | reverse complement strand
CCCGAATATACCACCGTGGCCATAGGTGTCAGCGGAGACGGAGCCGCGGCCACCATTCGTGTGGTGGATCAGGGCATTGGCATTCCCGCCGCTTCCCTCGACCGAATCTTCGAACGCTTCTACCGGGTCGATCCGGCGCGTTCCCGTGAGACGGGCGGTACGGGCCTTGGACTGGCCATCACCAAGCATTGCGTGCGCGACTGCGGCGGCACGATCAACGTGTGGTCTCGTGAAGGGGAAGGCTCCACGTTCACGATCACACTTCCGCAGGTGAGCGGAGACGAGCCCGAAGAAGCCCGAACAACCAAGGATTTTGAAGAGACCCAAGAGAAGAATCACACCGAGAACACGGAGGGGAAGCGCTGATGACACGCATTCTGATCGTCGAAGACGAGGAATCGTATCGGGAGCCGCTGGTCTACCAGCTTACGCGTGAGGGCTACGATGTGTCCGCCGCCGCGACGGGCGAGGAAGGCCTGGAACTGTTCACGAAGGGAGGCGTGGATCTGGTGCTGCTCGATCTGATGCTTCCCGGACTCGACGGTACCGCACTGTGCCGTAGAATCCGCGAGCAGAGCCGCGTGCCGATCATCATGCTCACCGCCAAAAGCGCCGAAATCGATAAAGTGGTCGGTCTTGAGGTCGGTGCGGACGATTACGTGACCAAGCCGTACTCCTTCCGTGAGCTGCTGGCGCGTGTGCGTGCGGTGCTGCGACGCAACCAGATGGTCGCCGAGGCCGACAATGCGTCCGATGACGATATTCCTCTCGTGTGCGGGGATATTTCCATGAAGATTGGACAGCATGAGGTGAGCGTGCGCGGCGAAAGCGTGTTCTTCCCGCTCAAGGAGTTCGAACTGCTCGAATACCTCATGCAGAACAAAGGCCGTGTGATGACCCGCCATCAGCTGATCGACCGTATCTGGGGCTCCGACTATGTGGGCGACACGAAAACGCTTGACGTGCATGTCAAGCGCGTGCGTTCCAAAATCGAGGAGGACCCGGCCCATCCAAAGTACCTGACCACGGTTCGCGGTCTGGGCTACAAGATCGACGTTCCGGCGCGGTGAAGACCGCGAATCGCATTGAAACGTACTGAATCGCGCTGTTACGAACCGTCGCGGACTTGCCGGGCGGACTGTAATGAATGCCGTCATGAAGATCGCCAATCAGATCGTTGCGAATAGATGGAGAGTGTTCATCTTCCGTTCACCGATTTTGGTCATATCGCCTCGCAAAGACCAATAGGCTTGAACTTGTCATGAAGAATGATGGCGAAACACAGATGCTGAATCAGAACAAACCAACGCCATCGGAATGTTGACAGAGGGAAAGATCAATGCGTAATTCCATTTTCGTACGCTCCATCGCCGCCGTGTCCGGTATCGTGATGCTCGCTTCCGTCGCGGCTTGCGGTGACAACACCGCAACCGATTCCTCCACGACCGGCTCCAGCTCCACCGAGTCCATCTCCGGCGATTTCGCAGGTGCCGGCGCTTCCTCCCAGCAGGCTGCGGTCGAAGCCTGGATCGCGGGCTACCAGGGAACTAACCCGGACGCCAAGGTCGCCTACAATCCGTCCGGTTCCGGCGCCGGCGTCTCCACCTTCCTGACTGGCGCCACCGCCTGGGCCGGCTCCGACGCCTCCCTTTCCGATGATGAGGTCGAGCAGTCCAAGAGCGTGTGCGCATCCGGCAACGCCTTCGACATCCCGGTCTACATCTCTCCGATCGCCGTGGTCTTCAATCTCAACGGCGTTTCCGGCAAGGGCAAGACCTTGAACATGGACGCCGAAACCATCGCCAAGATCTTCGACGGCCAGATCACCAAGTGGAACGATGACGCCATCAAGCAGCAGAATCCGAAGGTCGACCTGCCTGATCTCGACATCACCGTCGTGCACCGTTCCGACAAGTCCGGCACCACCAAGAACTTCCTGAGCTACGTTAAGGACGCTGCCGGCGACGCATGGAGCTACGAGCTCGGCGAGAACTGGCCGAACGAGGTCGGCCAGGGCGCCAAGGGCACTTCCGGCGTGATTTCCACCGTGCAGCAGGCCGACGGCACCATCGGCTATGCCGACGCATCCCAGGCCGGCGACCTCGGCACCGTGGCGGTGAAGGTCGGCGACGACTACGTGCCGTTCTCCGCCGAAGCCGCGGCCAAGGTCGTGGACGCCTCCCCGCTCGACGAATCCGCCACCGGCGACAACCGCGTTGTGGTCAAGCTCGACCACAACACCACCGAAGAGGGCGCCTATCCGATCGTGCTGGTCTCCTACGACGTCGCCTGCCCGGCATACAAGGATGCCGATACCGCGAAGTTCGTCAAGTCCTGGCTCACCTACGTGGTCAGCGAGGAGGGACAGGAGACCGCGGCTTCCGCAGCCGGCTCCGCTCCGATGTCCGACACCATGCGTGAAAAGGTCATGAAGTCCATCGACGCCATCGTCACCGAGTGACAACACGGTTTTCGGTGAACGGCGATTAGCTTCCGGCTCAAGGCCGCAGCCGTATCATCAACGGCTGCGGCCTTGAGCCGGTGGTGGGCCGGTAAAATCGCTGGAAGAGACCGTTCCCCTAGAATCGAAACAAGGCTTCGAACAAACCTGCAAGTTAAGGAGAACCCGTGAGTTCGCAAAGCAAAACGGCACAGGAGCCGGTGAGCGGCAAAAACGCGGATAAGGTGTTCAAGGGCGTGGCATACGCCTGCGGCATTCTGATCCTCGTGGTGCTCGCCGCAGTCGCGCTGTTCCTGCTGTTCCGCGCGTGGCCTCTGATCGGCGGCGATCAGACGGCCAACAGTGAAACCATCAGCAACTTCACCGGTGGCAAGGCCGACAGCTTCTGGAGCTATGTCGGACCGCTGCTG
>CAVEVJ010000099.1:0-2412 GCA_963619075.1 Acidaminococcaceae bacterium | reverse complement strand
GCATGCCTACATCAATTTCGATTGCGTGATGCTCGACAACGCGCCGATCACGATCGGCGATTGCGTGTGGATCGCGCCGATGGTCGGCCTGTTCGCCACCAACCATGCGCTTGATTTCGAGGAACGCAAGAACGGTGCATGCCAGTCGAAGCCGATTGTGATCGGCAACGGCGTGTGGTTGGGCGGTCATGTGTCTGTGCTTGGCGGCGTGACCATCGGTGACGGTGCGGTAATTGGCGCCGGAGCCGTGGTGACGCATGATATTCCGGCGAATTGCATCGCGGTCGGCAATCCGGCGCGTGTGCTGCGTGAGATCACGGACGAGGATCGCACCGGATTCATGGAACGCATCCAGGCACGCGACGCGGAGTGATGACGTTCGTCTGCTGAAAATCGTTTCGGCTACGAAATATCGTCATTCGGCGCGAGTTCCGCAAAACCGTCCTTATGTCGGTTTTGCGGAACTCGCGTCTTTTTGAAAGATAAGTGTCTGTCGCTCTGCGCGCGCTTTTCACGTCTCGTTCGCAATGGCCCCATATGTTCTCATGCTGCGTTCGATTGAAGGCTTTTGGAAGCGGTCTCGAACATACGATTTTGCGACACGCTTAAAATGTTGCATGTGCAACTGTTGTATATGCAACGAGTTATGATATAGCCTGTGACAGAACATATGAACGAAACCGATACTTCGGTGAATCCCGAATTCGCCGAAGCCTGGGATCAGGGCGCATGCAAGCCTCCCAGCGTGGCCATCCGTTCCCTGCACAACGTCATTAACCGGTATCTTTCGGTGACTCATCCGGAGGAAGTGGAAGGGCTGAGCGGTGGCAACATCGACATCATCACGTTCCTTGCAAGGCATTCGGAGCGTGAGATTTTCCCACAGGATGTGGAGCGTCGGTTCGGGGTGACCCGGTCGACTTCCAGCAGGGTCCTGGCGTTGATGGAGCGAAAGGGGTTGATCGAGCGTGAATCGGTGCCGTCGGACGGACGATTGAAAAAGATCGTGCTCACCGACAAATCGCGCGAAATCGCCGAAGCGCTGAGGGAGAACGCGGTTGCGATGGAAGGCATTCTGTTGCAGGGGTTGAGCGATGATGAGATTCGCCAATTCATGCACACGTTGGATGTCATGCAAAGCAATCTCGTTGAGACCGGTAGGATCGGCGACTGCAGACGATATCCCAGCCTGGCGATTTGCAGTGCGGACGAAGCCGTGCAAACGTGCGGGGAAACAGAAGAAATAAGAAAACAGAAGAAACAGAAAGGAAGGGTGTGAAACAGGTATGACAAAATCATCTTCGATTCGACAGAACAAAACGTCGCAGCATCAATTGCGCACGCTTGGCAGATCCATGCGTGAATACAAGAAAGACAGCATCCTCGCGCCGCTGTTCGTGGCGGGGGAGAGCATTCTCGAAATCCTTATTCCAACGGTCATGGCGGCGCTCATCGACCAGGGCATCACCGCGGGAAGCATGCCGGCGATCATCAAGTTCGGCGTCATTCTGCTGCTGTGCTCCCTGTGTTCGCTTGCATGTGGCTTCCTGGCCGGAAAATTCGCGGCCATCGCAGCGGCGGGCTTCGCGAAGAACCTGCGTCAGGACGAGTTCAAGAAGGTGCAGGAATTCAGCTTCACCAACATCGACCGCTTCTCCACAGGTTCGATCATCACCAGGCTCACCACTGATGTGACCAACCTGCAGAACGCGTACGGCATGATGATCCGTATGGGCGTTCGTGCCCCGATCATGGTGGTCGTCGCGTGGATCTTCTCCTTCAGGATCAGCAAGTCGATCTCCCTGGTGTTCCTCGCCTGCATTCCGATTCTCGCAATCGGTCTGTGCGGCCTGGCCGTGATCGTGCACCCGGTGTTCGAGCGTGTATTCCACACCTATGATGAGCTCAACAACGTGGTGGACGAGAACCTGCAGGGCATCCGCGTGGTCAAGTCGTACAACCGCGAAAGCCACGAAATCGGCAAGTTCGATCGCATCTCCGCGCGCATCTTCAAGGACTTCACCAAGGCGGAGCGCATCATGAGCTTCAACAGCCCGCTCATGCTGCTGTGCATCTACGGAACGATGATTCTCATCTCCTGGATGGGCGCGCAGCAGATCGTGGCTTCCGGCAACAACGCGGCCCTTGGCCTGACCACCGGCGATCTTACCGCTCTGGTCACCTACGCCATGCAGATCCTCATGGCCATGATGATGCTTTCCATGATCTTCGTCATGTTCATCATCTCCCAAGCATCCGCGGATCGTATCTGCCAGGTGCTCAATGAGGAAAGCACCGTCGTCAACCCGACCAATCCGGTCAAGGACGTGAAGGACGGCTCCGTCGAGTTCGACCACGTGACCTTCCGTTATTCCGAGAATTCCGAAAAGCCGGTGCTCGACAACGTGAACC
>CAVEVJ010000098.1:0-2832 GCA_963619075.1 Acidaminococcaceae bacterium | reverse complement strand
CAATCCCGTCACCGTTTCGGAGGTTTCCGTCGTGGAATCCTTGGTGGATTCCCCCAAATCAGTCATCTGCGAGTAGGGATACGCGTCGGAGGTGGTGTATCCGTCGACGATCCACTTCACACGGCCGTCAACCACCGCCGGGTACACACGCCCATCAAGGGTGAGGTACGGAGCCACCTTGGCCACTCGTTCCTTCGGTGAGCGATCGTAGAGAATCTGCGATTCGGAATTCACGCGGTCGGAGAAAAGAATCTGGTCGGATCCGAAACGAATGGCGTACAGCAGACGTGCGAAAATATTGCCGATCTTCGGACCGCCGTCGCCGTCGAAGGTGTTGGTGGCACCTTCGGCACCGGTCGGGTAGTCGAATTCCCAGGATTTGGTGCCTTCCGGAGCGCCCACGATTGAATATTCAGAGGCATTCGGCGAGAAATAGATGCGCGGCTCGTACTGTTCGGATTCCGTAAGCTTGCCTTGCGTGGGGATGCCTGATTCGAAGAACTGCGGCTGACCGTCGGAGGTCACCTTGTTGCCGTAGGCCGCCACCACGCCATAGCCGTGCGTATACACCGTGTGGTCGTTCACCCAGTTACGGCTGTCGAGACCGTCGAGATCAAGCTCTCGTGCCGCGATCACCGTGTCCTGGCTGACGCCGTCCACCTCATACTTGTCCACGGCAAGAGTGTCGGCGAAAGTGTAATACTGCTTGGATTGCTGCAGCTGTTTGAAGGTCGGCGAGACGATCTGCGGGTCGAGCAGTCGGATCTGCGCGGTGGATTCGGCGGAATCGGCCAGGGCGCCTTCCTCGCCTTCCGTTGTGGCCTGGTATTCCTCGACCTCCACATTGTTCAGACCGTAGGCTTCGCGAGTGGCGTCGATATTGCGCTGGATGTAGGTCGATTCCATCTCCTGCGCATTCGGATTGACCCGGAAGCGCTGCAGAACCATCGGCCAAGCGACGGTGAGTACAAGACAGACCACCACGGAGGACGCGATGGCCACGGTCGGCACCTTCCATGCCTTCAGCGCTTCGGATGCACGAACGGCAATCGGCGCGCTTCCCTCCAATGAATGTGATTTCATGATCCACACGCCGAGCACCACGCCCAGAATGGCCGTAATGGCCGCCATGACGAAGGTGACCGGAATGGTGGCGTTCACGGTGGTATAGGTGGCGCCGGTGATACGGCTGCCCTCTTCGGTCAGATGCGAGAACACACCGAGGACCTGGTCCGCCGCCCAGGCGAACATGTTGAGGATCAGCCATATGCCGATCTGCCTGCGAGCGCGTTTGGTTATGTGGAACAGGCCGCGTCCGTTCACCGGCATGGTGATGCTGATGCCGCCCATCAGCACGTGTGCGATGATCGAGAAGACGATGCCTGCGAGCAGCAGCAGCGATACCGCCGACATGATGAGTTCCAGACCGGGCAGGACGAACACGTAGAATCCGTTGTCGATGCCGAACTGCGGGTCGACGGTGCCGAAGCTCTGCGCGTTGAACATGAGTAGGATTTCGGACCAGTTGGCGTTGAATTGCGAGCCGAATACCAGTCCGACGATCAGGGAGATGACCACGGCCACACGGCGTGCGGTCTTCGAGCTGACTCCCTTGCCGACTTCGATGGTGTCTCCGTTGATGCGGAATTTCGAGCCGTCGGATGCGTCTGGCCGTGCGCGGATGGCGAGCGTCGCGGAGATGAAACCGACTGCCGCGATCAACAGTGCGTATGCCGCCCACAGGCCGATTCGGGTACCGAGCTGTACCCAGATGACGCTTTGGAAGCCGAGCTGGTCGTACCACATGACGTCCGTGATGAACTGCGCCAGTGCGAAGAACAGTCCGATGATGATGGCGAGCGTCAGCACGATGCCTATCAGTATCTTGTTTCCGTTGGATTTGCGCGACTTATTCGGTTTGCTGGCGATGCGTGGGCCGGCTGGCTTGCGTGGTGGCATGTTTCCGCCGGCGTTACGCGGCGTTTCGAAGGTGGGGTCTCCGTCCGTCTGCACGTTGAGCACGATGGGATCATCGTTGCCCGTCTTGCGTTTTCCGGAGCCGTTCGAGCCGTCTTCGGAGTCGAACATGGTACCGAACATATCAAAAAAAGACATGATAATAGCCTACAGATAGGCTAGGAACGTCGTTATGCCGGTAGCGGACGGACGGAACGTTGGAGTCGTGCTCTTCCTAAGGTGGATTTCCCATACGTTCGTGGAATAATGACCGATATGAGAAGAAGGTTGCGTGTTCTGTCCGTAAGGTGTCTGGCTGCGATGTGCGCGCTCATGCCGTTCACTATGGCGGCTTGCTCCGCGAACGTTCCGTCGGATTCGTCGGATATGGCCGTCGCACAATCGGCACCTTCCGATGAGTCCTTGAACAGGCGGTCCGCGCCTCCTGCCTCCGACGAATCCTCGTATGACAAGGCAGTGAAGGCTGTGGACGCGATGACGCTCCGGGAGCGTGTGGGGCAGCTGGCGATGGCTCCTCTGTATGCGGGTTCCGATCCTTCCGTGCTGTCGGATCTTATCGCCGACTGGCATGTCGGCTCGATTCTGCTTATCGGCAATTGGACTTCCGGTGTTGCCGGCGTGGCCCAGGCCGTGGCCACGCTGCAATCGTATGCTCCGGACGGCAACAAGCTGCTGGTGACAGCCGATCAGGAGGGTGGTTTGGTGCAGCATCTGCAGGGAGATGGTTTCGACCGGATGCCCTCGGCCACGGATCAGGGAATGATGAGTCTTGACCAGTTGCGTGATTCCGCCAGCGTCTGGGGTTCCCAATTGAAATCCGCGGGTGTCAACATCGATTTGGCTCCTGTGGTGGGA
>CAVEVJ010000097.1:0-9071 GCA_963619075.1 Acidaminococcaceae bacterium | reverse complement strand
CGCCAAGGGCGAGACCATCGACTTCAAGTATCTGTACGACGGCAAGGTCATCGCACACTCCGGTTGGCGTGCCAAGGGACTCGTCACCGATCCGGAAGGCCAACTGCACGTCAGTGAACAGCTCGACCTCGGCGTGGGTGAGAAGATCTACGGCCTGGGCGAGCGCTTCACCAACTTCATCAAGAACGGCCAGACCGTCGACATCTGGAACGAGGATGGCGGCACCGGCACCGAGCAGGCATACAAGAACATCCCGTTCTACCTGTCCAACAAGAAGTACGGCCTGTTCGTCGACAATCCGGGCAGGGTCAGCTTCGAAGTCGGCTCCGAAAAGGTCTCCCGCGTGCAGTTCTCCGTGCCGGGTGAGGAAATGAGCTACTCCGTGGTCGGCGGCGAGGATCTCAAGGCGATTCTCAACACCTACACCGATCTGACCGGCAAGGCTCCGCTGGTTCCTGACTGGAGCTACGGCCTGTGGCTCTCCACCTCCTTCACCACCGACTACGACGAGAAGACCGTGCTCGAATTCGTGGACGGCATGGCCGAGCGCAACATTCCGCTGTCCGTGTTCCACTTCGACTGCCGTTGGATGAAGGAACTCGAATGGTGCAACTTCGAATGGGACAAGTCCAAGTTCCCCGATCCGGAAGGCCTGCTCAAGAAGCTGCATGACCGCGGTCTGAAGATCTGCGTGTGGATCAACTCCTACATCGGCCAGAAGTCCCCGCTCTTCGAGGAAGGCGCCAAGAACGGCTACTTCATCAAGAACACCGACGGCTCCGCATGGCAGTGGGACAAGTGGCAGGCCGGCATGGGCATCGTCGACTTCACCAATCCGGAAGCCACCAAGTGGTTCCAGGGTTACTTGAAGAAGCTCGTGGCCATGGGCGTCGACTGCTTCAAGACCGATTTCGGCGAGCGCATTCCGACCGAAGGTGTCAAGTACTACGACGGCTCCGATCCGGAACTGATGCACAACTACTACACCTACCTGTACAACAAGGCCGTCTACGACGTGCTCGTCGAGACCAAGGGCGCCGACGAGGCGATTCTGTTCGCCCGTTCCGCAACGGTGGGCGGCCAGCAGTTCCCGGTGCATTGGGGCGGCGACTGCTCCTCCAACTATCCGTCCATGGCGGAATCCCTGCGCGCCGGCCTGAGCTTCGGCATGTCCGGCTTCGGCTACTGGAGCCACGACATCGCAGGCTTCGAGGATCAGGCAAGCCCGGACCTGTACAAGCGTTGGACGCAGTTCGGCCTGCTCAGCTCCCACTCCCGCTACCACGGCTCCACCGCCTACAAGGTGCCGTGGCTGTACGGTGAGGAGGCTGTTGACGTGGCCCGTGAGTTCACCGAACTCAAGCTGCAGCTCAAGCCGTATCTGAAGAAGATGGCCGTGGAAACCCACGAGACCGGCGTCCCGATGATGCGTGCCATGGTGCTTGAATTCCCGGATGATCCGACCTGCGAAGACATCGATACCCAGTACATGCTGGGTGACGATCTGTTGGTCGCTCCGGTGTTCCGCGAGGATGGCGTGGCCCGTTTCTACGTGCCGGACGACGGCACTGGCCAGGCGTGGACCAACATCATCACCGGTGCGGCATACGAGCCGGGCAAGTGGTACACCGAGCAGTACGACTACCACACCCTGCCGGTGCTGGCCCGTCCGGGCACCGATCCGCTGCACGCGTGAAAGCACAGTGCATAGTGCGATCGCATACGCGGCGTATGGCGTAGATGAATAACAAGAGCGTGCGGACAAAAGGTGTGTCCGCACGCTCTTTACACATTGTGTTGGATGCGTGGCCTACGAACTCCTCGCAATCCAACCCACGTTGGCGCAACAGTGCCAATGAAAGTGTACCAACCGGCCATCAAAGGTGCCTGCATGTTCCGGTGATTGCTCCGGAACATGCAGACGGTGGCCGGTCGGTACTCTAGAGAAAGGGAAAACCGTGTTGTTGCATACAAGGCACGAAGTTGTGCCGCAAATCATGGAAAGGAAAGGCCTTCAGTGGCGCATGGGTGCGTTGTTGGCTGTGGCTACGGCAATGTTCGCCGCGTTTTTCATGATGGTTGGCATGACGACACCCGCTTTGGCCGCCGAACAGAATGCTGTGGTGACCATCAATGCCGAGCGGATCTCCGCAGGCGAATATCGCCTGACCGTTACCAACAACAGCAACGAGACCATCGTCAAAGCGACCGGTGTCACCACTGTGCCGCAAGAGATTCTCGCTGACGACGCCGCATCCAGCTACACATGGCAGATCGACGAACTGCAATCCGGCGCATCCGCGGTCGCACGGCAGGACGGTAAGACTCTGACCATCCACATCAAGGAGGGATCCACTTCCGGCAAGACCGAGGAGCAGATCACAGACACCACCACCACAACCGTATCGACGAATGCCCAGCATAAGAAGGCCGATGCGTCAATCGACGGAAAGAAAGGCACCGGCATTCTCAGCAGTACCGGCTCCGCAGTACTCGCAGTCGCACTGATTGCAGTGGGACTCACAGGCGTCGGCATCTCCCTTAAGTGGGAGAACGGCCGTCTTGCCGCACGCCGCACGATTGCCGTGCTGGGAACCGTCGTCATGATTGCGGGCTGCATGTATGCCGTTCCACAGCAGCAGGCGTCCGCTGCGCAGTACACCACTACGGTTCAAGGCGTCGCTTCGACACTCACCGTGAACGGCAAAGAATATCAGCTCACTTCCGATGTGACCATCACCTACGAGCAGGTTGCCACGTTGTCCTCCACCGAATATGCCAAGGCCATGGGCGCCGGCTGGAATCTGGGCAATTCCTTCGATGGCGTCAACACCGATCTGAGTGTCGAAGACAAGGGTGAAGAGGCCTGGGGCAATCCAAAGGTGACCCGCGAGCTCATCCATTCCGTCAAGGAGAAAGGCTACACGAGCATTCGAATTCCGATGACCGTCTACCATCGTTCCAGCGAAAACAAGGATGCGAAGGACGGCGAATACCGTTACGTCATCAACGCGGATTGGCTGAAGCGATACAAGGAAGTCGTGGATTGGGCCGTGGATGAAGGCCTGTACGTGATGATCAACATCCATCACGATTCCTGGATCTGGTTGAAGAACTGGAACGGCGACACCTCCGCCGCCGAATACCAGGAGTTCAACGACTATTGGAAACAGGTCGCCTCCTACTTCGCCGACGAGCCACTGTCCGTATGCTTCGAAACCATCAACGAACCGCAGTTCGCGGGTGGCGACGCGCAAGCAAAGCTCAATGCCGTTAGCAAGGCGGCGTACGACATCATCCGTGCCACCGCAGGCAACGAGCAGCGCATGATCGTCATTCCGACACTTGGCACCGCACATGACGACACTGCCAAACTGCAGGCGACGGTCGACTTCATCCAGGAGGATCTCAAGAACGATGCAAACGTCATCGCCACCGTGCACTACTACAGCGAATGGGTGTACAGCGCCAATCTCGGTCGCACCGGTTTCGACGAATCCATCTACGGCGACGAGCGCACCCCGCGCAACGTCATCGATTCCTTCGCCGACCGCATGAATCAGTATTTCACCGAGAACGGCATCGGTCTGGTAATCGGCGAATACGGTCTGCTGGCCTATGATTCTTCCTCCGACGGCGCGCTACAGGCGGGCGAGGAGCTCAAATACTACGAGTACATGGGCACAATGGCCAACGAGAACGGCTTCTCCTATATGTTCTGGGATAACGGTTCGGGCATTGATCGCACCACGTACCAGTGGAAGAAGTCCCTTGCCGGCAAGATGCTCGAAGCGAGCATCAACGGCCGTTCTTCCTATGCAACCGGACTGGATACCCTGTACCTCGACGAGGAACCGACTGGCGACGTCGAGTTGCCGCTGACCTTGAATGGCAACGAATTCAAGGGCATCGAAGGCTTGGATGAAGGCACCGATTACACCTACGATGAGGCCACCGCCACCGTCACACTCAAGCAGGGCTATCTGGCCAAGGCATACGAAGACAAGGGTGGTTATGGCGTCATCGCCGACCTGACGCTGAAGTTCTCCGCAGGCGCCGATTGGCACGAGTACGTGGTACATTCCGGCAATCCGGCCGTGAATGCCACCGGAACCGTGGCCGGCACCAAGAGTGAAGGCTTGACGATTCCGATGGCCTTCAATGGTGCCGAGTTGAAGAACATCACCGCAACTGAAAACGGTAATCGCGTCGGACCGAACTCCGGCTGGTGGCAGTACCTGCAGAACAGCGGATCGTTCAGCGTGCACTACGATTCCGCCGACCGTACAAGCGGTACGTTGACGGTGCTGCCTGCCTTCTTCAGTGACGGTTCGGTGACCGACGGCGACGTGACCTTCACGATTACGTTCCAAGACGGACAAACGCTCGACGTCAACTTCAATATCGCCGGCGAAACGGTGACCTTGAAGTAGCCAACATAACCGAATCCATATGACTTTTGTTGGGTGGAGGACCTACCAAGGTCTTCCGCCCAACAAAAGTGTTAGCAGTACCAGAGAGGAATACGAATGACCACGGCACTTGAGTTTGTGCGCAGCCTCGGTCTCGGCTGGAATCTGGGCAACACCTTTGACCCGCTTCCACTAAACGACGAACGTCACAAGAAAATCACCACCGGGGGAGTGTGGACGCCCGAAGACCAGCAGCGACTGTGGTTCAACAAGCCGTTCACCCGCGATTGCGCCTTCTTCGTCAAGGAAGCGGGATTCGACACCATCCGTATTCCGATCACCTGGAAGGATTGGCAGGATCCGCATACCGGCAACGTCGACCC
This sequence comes from Acidaminococcaceae bacterium, assembly GCA_963619075.1. GTDB lineage: Bacteria > Actinomycetota > Actinomycetes > Actinomycetales > Bifidobacteriaceae > Bifidobacterium. Next base: position 4,276 of record CAVEVJ010000097.1, on the reverse strand, counting down.
GGTATGGATGGCCGCCGTACAGCAGGCCGTCGATTGGAGCTATGCGGCCGGACTGAACGTCATCATCAATGTGCATCACGACGGCGGCGACAGCCAGTTCGGATGGATTCGTGCAGCCAGCGAGGACTATCCGAGCGTCTGTTCACGCTTCTCCGCACTCTGGCATCAAATCGCGCAACGATTCCGCGATTATGATCATCGCCTGATTTTCGAAGGCGGCAATGAGATCTGCTTTCCGAACGCCGCGCATCAAGATACTTCCTACGAACTGCTCAACCGGCTGAATCAGCTGTTCGTCGACGTCGTGCGTGCCTCGGGCGGCAACAATGCCGACCGATTCCTTTTGATTCCCGGTTACAACACCGACACAGCACTGACCTGCGACGAGCGCTTCCGATTGCCGGAAGACACCGTCGACGATCGCCTGATCGTATCGATCCACTACTACTCGCCAGCCGAATTCGCACTTGCGGAACATGACTGCGGCTGGTGCACGCCGGTCGACACGTGGGGCAGTGACGAGGAAGTGGCAGCAATCGAAGCGGATTTCGCCAAACAGAAGGCACGCTTCATCGACAACGGCGTCCCCGTGATCATCGGCGAATACGGTCTTCTGACCGAACCAATTGACCATAAGGACCATGACAGCAACATCAAATGGCTGCGTACCGTTGTCCGATGCTCGCTGGAGAACGGCTCCTGTCCGATCCTATGGGACACCTCCACCAAGGAAATATGCTTCCTTAACCGTGAGACCGGCTGCTTCTTCGACCCCGATGTCGAAGCCATCTACCAAGAGGCGCGTGCCGAGTCGGTAGCGCGATAACGCAGTTCACAACAGAAAGTTCACCGCAATGACCCTCTTCAACGTAACCGAAGCCAAGCGCATCGCATCGGGCTTCTATCCGGATCCGACCATCTGCGAAACCCCGCAGGGCACGTATTACATGGTCAACAGCTCCTTCGAATTCTTTCCGGGACTGCCCGTGTTCGAAAGCACTGATGGCGAGCATTGGAGTCGCGTCGGTAATGCGATGGATCGGGAAATTCAGTTCCCCTACGAGTCCATGGGCAATAGCCAGGGCATCTACGCACCGACGCTGCGCTACTATGACGGCCGATACTATCTGATCGTCACCAACGTCAACAAAGGCAACATGATCCTCACCACCGACGATCCGCACAACGGATGGTCCGACCCGATCTGGGTGGAGGGATGGCCGGGCATCGATCCCAGTCTGTTCTTTGATGACGACGGATCCGTCTACATCTGCGGCAACGAAGGTGCCGAACCGGACGAAGACGGCGAACGCGAACCCGCGGGAATCTATCTGTCGCGCATCGACGTTACCACCGGAACCGTGCTGACCAAGAGGCAGCGTATCTGCGGCGGCATCACAGGGTCGAATCCGGAAGGCCCCCACATGTATAAGCGCAACGGCATGTATTACCTCATGTGGGCCGAAGGCGGTACGGAATCCGGGCACATGGAGAACATCGCGCGTGCGTCCAGTCCGACCGGACCGTACGAGATGTATTCGGGCAATCCGCTCATCACCAACCGCAGCACGCATCTGACCCTGCAGGCCATCGGACACTGCGATTGCGCCCACTTCGACGCCGACCGTACCCTGATGGTGTTCCATGGCACGCGCAACAACGACGAGTATCCGGCTCAAGGCTGGCTTGGCCGTGAACCGTATGGCGTGTGGTTCACATGGAAGGACGGTTGGCCCGAGCTTGCCGACCAATCCTACGATTGCCCTCTTAACGGTTGCGGCGAGGCTCTGGAACATGAAACTGCATGGATTACTCCGGGCATTGACAAGGCGCAGCGTTTCATCGTTGATGATACGAAGTCGCGTATTACGGTCACAGCCGCACAGCAGGATTTTGGGTTGGACGCGGGCGCGCCGATGATCGGTACGCGGCAGACCGATTTCCGTTGCGATTTCGCTGCGACCATCGCCGACCCTACGCAACTTGTCTCCGGAACGGCGGGCATCACGATTTACGCGAACGCCAACCATTACATGGCCGTTTCCATGCATGCCGCTGAAGCGGGGACGATTACGCTCGACGCGACCGTGCATAACGCGGGACTGGTATCGCAAGTCGGTACCGTGCAGGTGCCGGAAGGCGATCCGATACGACTGATCGCCCGAGGCGACGATTACGGCTACGCTTTCGCCGTCGACACCGCTTCCGGCGAAATCCCGCTTGGCAAGACTCCTGGCAAAGTGCTGAGCTTCACCAACGCCGGGGGATTCACCGGAATACTGCTTGGCGTCTACGCGCATGGTGACGGCGTTGTCGATTTCAGTGACGTGCGCTACCGGACGGGTTCCGACACGACTGGCGAATGACGGCGGTTATTGCCAAACGCAAACGTATACGAACCACTCAAAGAGTCCAGAAGGAGGACCAAGTGAAACCAACCTATGACCACTTCCTGTTCGGCGGCGATTGGAACCCGGAACAATGGCCGGAGGAAACATGGGAGCATGACATCGAAATGCTCGAAGACGCACACGTCAACGAAGTCACCATCAACGTGTTCTCGTGGGCGCTGCTGCAGCCGGCTGAAGACCGTTACGACTTCACCATGCTCGACAAGATCGTTGCGCTGCTTGTCAAGCACGACTTCAACATCGTGATGGCCACCGGCACCGCGGCCCTGCCCGGCTGGATGGTGCGTGAGCACCCTGAAGTGATCCGTACCGAGCAGAACGGCACCCGTCACGTGTTCGGCGGCCGCCACAACTTCTGCCCGACCTCGCCGTACTTCCGTAAGGTGTCCCGTGCGCTCGCCGCACATGTGGCCGAACGTTACACCGGCACTCCCGGTTTGGTGAATTGGCATGTGTGCAACGAATACGGCGGGGGCGGCGGTCTGTGCTATTGCGATCAGTGCGCGCAATCCTTCCGTGAATGGCTCAAGGCCAAGTACGGTACTGTGGAAGCGCTCAACCAGGCGTGGTGCGCGAACTTCTGGAGCCATACCATCACCGATTGGGCCGATGTGGTGCCGCCCGTCAGCTATGGCGATGGCATCGGTGACGCCAAATGCGTGGTTTCCGGCCTGCAGATGGACTATCGCCGATTCCAAAGCCAGGCGCAGCTTGCATGCTATAAGAACGAACGCGACGCGATTCGCGAATATGACGGTTCCACGCCGATCACCACCAACCTTATGGGCACGTTCAAGGATCTTGATTACTTCGAATGGGCCAAGGAGATGGACGTGGTCAGCTGGGACAACTACCCGGGCATGGACACCCCGCCGAGCTATACGGCCATGTGCCACGATCTCATGCGCGGCATCGGCGGCAACAAGCCGTTCATGCTCATGGAGCAGACTCCGAACCAGCAGAACTGGTTCCCGTTCTGCAAGGTCAAGAAGCCAGGTGAGGTGCGCAAGCTCAGCTGGCAGGCCGTTGCCCACGGCGCCGACACCGTGCAATTCTTCCAAATGAAGCAGTCCATCGGCGGCTGCGAGCGATTCCACGGCGCGATCATCGGACATGACGGTACTGAGGATTCCCGTGTATTCAAGGAAACCGCGGCATTGGGCGGCGAGCTGGAGCACATCGGCAAGCGGATCATGGGCTCTCAAATCCGCGCGAAAGTCGCTATCATGTTCGATTGGCAGAGCTACTGGTCGCTTGAAGGCTGCGTCGGCCCGACTGCCGGATTCTCGTATCCGAACGAGGTGCATCGCTTCTACCGTGCGCTGTGGCGTCGCAACGTGTCCGTCGACATGATCGAAAGCACCCTGCCGCTTGATGAGCTTAAGAAGTACGATCTGGTCATCGCTCCGGCGCTCATCACCGTACTGCCTGGCGTCGCCGAAAACCTGGAGGATTATGTGACGGAGGGCGGCAGCTTCATCACCGGATACATGGCCGGCATCCATGACGAACATGATCTGGTGGTGCCGGGAGGATACCCCGGCAAGCTGCGCAAGCTCATGGGCGTATGGGTTGAGGAAATCGACGCGCTCGCGCCAAACGAAACCATTGAAGTGCATGGAGATTCGTTCGAGGCCAAGGGTGAGATCGTGGCCAGCATCATCCACCGCGAAGGCGCACGCAGGCTTGCCACCTATGGTGGCGGTGAATTCTACGCAGGCCACTCCGCGCTTACCGCCAACGACTTTGGTTCCGGCAAGGCGTATTTCGTCGGCACGCCACTCGATGAGACCGGCATGGACGCGTTCATGGCATCGGTTATGGGCGAACTGAACCTCGGTCCGATCGATACTCCGGAAGACGTG
>CAVEVJ010000096.1:0-3466 GCA_963619075.1 Acidaminococcaceae bacterium | reverse complement strand
GATTCAGATTTCGCACAATCGGTGTTCGCAGGCATCTGGAAAATCCTCGGACCGTATTTTCAGCAGGGCAAAGCCATCTCCCCTTCTGGGACACTCACATCCTCCAGCACCGACGATGATTGGAAGAACGTGGCATTCGACGCAGGCGACGCCGAGAACATCAAGAAAACGCTCGCAGAACGGCTCGGTATGGATAAAGATCAATCCAAGCATACTCGTATCGACGGCATCATCTCCTGCAACGATTATGTGGCGGGCTACGTGACCGATGCATTGGAAAGCCTCGGATACACCGGTTCGGCCGCCGACATCAACCCTTCGATAACGATTTCCGGCATTGTCGACAGCATCGCGGGCAAGAAAGACCTGAAGAAAAAGTCCGTTCCGGATCCAATCAAGGCCCCGGAAGCGCAGGATAGTGAGAACAGCTCCTCCGTTTCCGAAGCAAACGATGACACGCTTGAAGAGCGCAATGCGCAATGGCCGATCGTCACCGGTTACGGTGCATATGTAAGCTCGCTGCCGAACATCGTTGACGGCAGTCAATGGATGACGGCTTTGGAGAATCGTAAGACACTCGCCGAAGACATAGCACAGGTCTGTGTGCGGCTCAACACGTCCCGCAAAGTCTCCGAAATGGATTTCATGACCACAAGCGACGTGGAAGGCACACAAGTACCGACCGTTCTTGAGGATGCCCTCGCAGTAAGCGCCAGCAACCTCAAGAAGACCCTCATCGAGCCGGGATATGTGTCTTTGGCAGACGCCGGATTATAGGCCGCTGCTCCAGCCTATTTTCTCGGAGCATAGATAACCGTATCGATCAAAGTGCGGTAATGGTCCACAACGGCCTGACGACGAGCCTTCATGCTTGGCGTGACCAAGCCATTCTCTTCGGTGAACTCGTCCGGGACGATTTCAAACCTACGGATGGATTCGGCACGGGACGCAAGCTCGTTTGCCTTGCTGACGGCACGCTCCACCTCCGCGCGAACGATCGGATTCGACGTCGCCTCGGCAAGATCAGCCACGCGCCCCGCGCCTTTTGATTCAAGCCATAGATTCGTTTCGTTCAGATCAAGCGAAATAATCGCCGAAATGAACGGTTTGCGATCTCCCACCATCACACACTGGCTGACCACCGGAGACGTCATGATCGAAGCCTCCATCTCCAGCGGAGAAACGTTTTTGCCTCCTGCCGTGATGATCAGGTCCTTCTTACGCCCCACAATGGAAACGAAACCCTCATCATCGATGGAGCCAAGGTCTCCCGTGTGCAGCCACCCGTCTACGATCTGCTGCTTGGTGATATCAGCATTGTTGTGGTAGCCCGCGCAGACTGCCGGACTCTTGATGCACAGTTCGCCGTCTTCGTCAACGCCCATGGTCACGCCTTGCAATGGCAGACCGATAGTACCGATTTTGTAGCCGGAAGTCGGATTGACACTGGATGGCGCACAGGTTTCAGTCATACCGTACCCTTCCAACAATGGCAAACCGACGCCATTGAAGAAGTGCGCTATGGAGGAATCAAGCGGCGCGCCTCCGGAAACGGCGTATTCCACATGGCCGCCGAACACATCCATAATCGATGAATACACCATCTTGTTGTACAACGCATGCTTCAGATTGAGTGCGAACGGGATACCCTCGCCGGACTGCTGCGCGTACGACCAGTCCTTCGCGATCTGCGTGGCACCTGCGAACACACGACCCTTGAAACCGGCTCCGGCCTTTTGAGATGCGGCATTGTAGATCTTTTCGAAAATCCTTGGAACGGCAAGAATGAACGTCGGCTGGAACGCTTTGAAATCAGCCAGAATCGTCTTCAAATCACTCGAGAGACCGAGCGTGACGTTTCCCGCGAAGCAGAAGAACTGCATATACCGGGCGAACACGTGCGCCAGAGGCAGGAACAGCAGCAAACGACGGTTCGGCTTCATGGCTATATCCGGCATGGAATGGATTCCGGAATACGTGATGAACACAAAGCTGGAATGGGTCAGCTCAACGCCTTTCGGAACACCTGTTGATCCGGATGTGTAGACGATGGTGGCAAGATCGGAACCCTTTACCGCACGCTCCCGCTCATAGAATTCAGCATCGGAGAGCCCTCGTCCATATTCGACGATCGTATCGATGGCGCCCAAGTCAATCACATACACGTCAGTCAGGTTGGAACATTGTGAGCGCACGAATTCAATCTTGTCCCGCTGCGCATCGTTTTCGGCGAACGCCATCTTGACTTTGGCATCGTTGAATATCATGGTGACTTGCGCGGGTGAATTCGTCTCGTACACCGGCACCGTGAGCGCGCCGATTGACATGATGGCCATATCGAGCGCGGCCCACTGCCAGCATGTGTGCGCAATGATGGATACCGAATCCCCCGGCATGACTCCGCGTGCGATCAGGCCTTTGCCAATGGCTACGACCGTGTTTCGAAACTCCGCGGCGCTGAAGGATGCCCATTCACCGTTTTTGTTCTTATATTCGACCAAGGAATCGTCGGGGGTGCGGTTCACGCGCTCCTCAAGTATTGAAAAGATGTTCTTGTCATAATCAATCGGCTCTTCCAGAGGGCGTGTGTATTCCTTGTGCATGGCTGCGGTTCTCCTCGACTCTTACGTACAGACAGCATGATAGCCGCAGAATATCGTTTTTTTGTTAGGCGTGACTTTGGGTTTCGGTTTCTATCCACTTTTGAGTCCTATGCGCATCGGTTTGGCTTTCGAAATCGGATCAGCATAGCTGCGGTCCGCGGCTCTCAGACCCCAATGTAGGCATTGGTCGGCGCAGTGATCGGAGTTTCCCTCCACATGGGCGAAGTGTTCGCCTTTTGAAACGTACGTTCCTGTTTTCTTTTCCGTCACGGCCGGCTCGAATGTTGAGGTCAGGTTGGACAGGCTTCCACCATGCCGTACGGTGACTACGGATTTGCCCGCGACAACGCCGCTGAACGCGATCACCCCATCGGCCGGTGCCAGAATCGTGTCCTGTGGGGAGGTGAGCAGATCCACTCCCCTGTGTCCTGGCAGCCACGGCTGGTCAGGAGCGTCGTACTTCCCGACGATCTTCGTTTGTTGCAGCGGCCATACCATCAAAGCCTTGCATTCCGCATTGGAGGAGGAATGTTCCTGCGGGACGAACTCCTGTACTGCGTATGATGGCCAAGTCATCGCCATGCAGCACAGCATGAACATGACGAACATCATCACGCACGAATACAATGCGGCACGTTTTTCGCGGTTGCGCTCGTCCTCGTCTCTGGCGATTCGCGCGTTACGGATTCTGGATCTGTATTCGTGTTCCTTCATCATGGCTCCTTTGCCTTGCGACCGCCTTCGATTGCGGTCTCGATATTTCCCAGCGGAACATCAAGCATGGCATTCGCATGTCGGCGGGAGGGAGCGATTCGGGTGTTGTGGTCGGAGAATGGCACTTATCCACATGTCTCCGGGCGTGT
>CAVEVJ010000095.1:0-3757 GCA_963619075.1 Acidaminococcaceae bacterium | reverse complement strand
CCTCCCAACTCGTGCACGGTGTCGATGACCGGCTTCAAGTAGCCGACCGGATCCGGATACACTCCGTCGGAGGAGAAGATGGAATCCGCGAGCAGCGCCGCGAACTTGATGCCATGACGTTCCATATCGGCCACGGCCTTGCGCACTTCGCCGGCCATCCAATTGCCGAATTCCTCGGCGGTGCATTCGGACGCGGCCTTGCCGTCGATTTCGAGACGGTAGGTGTCGGGCGTCGGAATCATACGCATCTTGAGTCCCAGCGTCTGTGCGGTGCCGAGCGCCGGAGACAGTTCGGAGGTGAGAGCGGAATTGCCATGGTACGCCTCATGCGTCACGATCACGCCTTCGCCACCGGTATAGGTCTGCGCCACGCGAACGGCCAGGTCGTTGGCTTCGGAGCCCGTGCACTGGAACATGATACGGTCGATCTCGTCAGGCATGGTGGAGAGGATATCCTCCGCGTAATGCAGGATGTTCTCATGCAGGTAGCGGGTGTGGGTGTTCAGCATCGAAGCCTGCGTGGACAACGCTTCGACCACACGCGGATGGCAATGGCCCACGGAAGCCACGTTGTTGTATACGTCGAGGTATTCCTCGCCATCGGCGTCCCACAGATGCGAGCCGACACCTTTTACCAGATGCACGGGATTGCGGTAGAACAGGCGGTAGGCGGGCCCAAGCACGTCTCGTTCCTCAGTGAGCTTACGTGTCGCCGGATCGAGCGCGTCCGCCATTTCCGGACGGAAGCTATTGGTGTCCATAATGGTTGATCGAGTGGCCATGATTCCTTCTTTCGTTGGCTCCCCTTGGCGTCACGCATACGGTAGCGCCGCTTTGTTGAGTGACTGATACGATACGGAAACAAACCATTTCCGCCTTTTTTCATTTATTTGGTTACTTTTTGATGCCAATCACGCGTTTGACGATGCTTGCGGTCAGTTGTCCGGCGACGGCGAGCGCACCCAAGGCCACGCCCGGATGCCGGAGCAGATTCCTCACGCTGGTCATGTCGGAGATCATGTATTCACCGGCAAACAGACGGGCCGGATTGCGTACCGGATTGCCGATCAGATCGCCGTAGGTGAGCAATCGCGTCTCGTATCGTTGCGGCTCGTCTTCGTGGAATACGAACAGTCTCAGCGCGTGGTCTTCCGCCTTGGGGCCGTATGAGCAGAATCCGCATGTCGGCGCGTATCCTAGGTCAAGTCCGTCCACATGCCCGATGAAGGTGTTTTTGTGGTCGTGACCGCAGTACAGCGCGAAGTATCCGCCCGTTTCACGCATTTGCTGGACTTCGCCGACGTTGCGTTCCGAGCAGCATGGTCCTTCGCCCAGTTTTGAACCGGGGCGACAGATTTCGGGATTGACCACGTAGCAAGAGTCGGAGAACGCACGGTATCCTTCCACCGCGTATGGGGTGAACGGGGATACTTTTTTGAGGCACTGGTAGAACTCATGCGTGGGAATGTGCTGGAACACGATCGACGGCGTCCTGCTTCCCGGTTCGCTTACCGCGTCCTCGGCGTCTTTCAGCCAACGGACCGCGGTTTCGGATGGCGCTCCGTAGCCTCCGCCGGGCTCGAAATCGCCGGAGTTCACCATCATGATGCCCAAGGCGTTGCGAGTTCCGTCCGAAGATTCGATCGGTAGCGCGAACGTGCCCGCCTCGCAGGCGATTCCGCCTTCCTGCACACGCCCCGAGGCGTCAATCTTCGGGTTGAGGCATCCGGAGAATTCGCGGTAGATGTCGTCCTGCTCCTCCGGCAGGATGCCGCACTGGAAATCGTGATTGCCATATGTGGCCGCGAACGGAATGCCTCGGGAGACGATCGGTCCGAGGAATTGCGCGAAGGTATCGCGTACTTTCTGCCGAGCTCCTTCAATCCCTTCGTCGTAGCGTGTCGTATCGGTATTGGATGCGCCGCCCAGCAGTTTTTCGAATTTGATGCCGACGGGTATGTCTTCGCCGTATTTCGAACCTCTTCGCGAAAGGAACGTGCTCATGTAGGCAGGGTCGTATCCGCGAATCTGATCGCCGGTCAGCACCACCAAATCGGGATCGGCTTGGGCCACCGCCGCTTCGATCAGATCGATGGCATCCCGGCTTACCTCGGGACCGTCCTGCACGTCGGCCAGCTGAAGCACGCGGAACGTGCCGTCGGACCGGAATTTCAAACGTTTGGCATCACTCATGGATTCATGCCTCCTTTGGAGAATCCGTTTCACCTGTTTTCGACATCGCGTCCTGGGCCCAGCGCAGGTCGATGGGCTCGGCGACGACAGCTTCCGGACGAATCGTCAATCGGACACGGTCGCCGATTTCATATTGTTCCACAGGTGCGTGCTGCGAGACCAGCGTGATATTGTCAGCCCGCACCGAAGTACGTTCGATGGATCCCAGGAAGCTCGTATGGCTGACTTCGAACCGACTCTGCCCGTCATGTTCGATAATGACGTTCTCCGGACGGATGAACACCGTGGCCAGCGTGTTGGCCGGCAGCGGCGTGCTCAACGGCAGTTCGAATCCGCACACGTTCACCTTGCCGTTGGCTTGAACCGTGGTTTCGACCTTGTTGGATTGCCCCACGAAGTCGGCCACGAACGGCGTTGCCGGAGTAAGATAGAGTTCCTTCGGCGTGCCGATCTGCTCGATGTTGCCGTCATGCATGACGGCGATGCGGTCGGCCACGGCCAGGGCCTCTTCCTGATCGTGCGTCACGAAAATCGCGGTGATGCCGAGCTTGCGCTGCAATGCACGAATCTCATCGCGCAACTGCACCCTGATTTTGGCGTCCAATGCGGAAAGCGGCTCGTCAAGCAGCAGCACGCTCGGGTTCATGACCAGCGCCCTGGCGAGCGCCACTCGCTGCTGCTGGCCGCCGGACAGTCTGTTCGGGAACGATTCGGCATACTCCTCAAGTCCTACGATTTTCAGCATTTCCCGAGCTTTGGTACGACGCTCGTCCTTCGGCACCTTCTTCACTTTCAGACCGAACGCCACATTGTCGAGCACGTTCATATTGGGAAACAGCGAATACTGCTGGAACACCATGCCGATGCCCCTTTTCTGCGGCGGAACCCCCGCAACCGAACGTTCCCCGATGCGTATGTCGCCTTTGGTGATGTTTTCGAATCCCGAAAGGCAACGCAAAGCCGTGGACTTACCGCATCCGGACGGCCCCAGCAGGCAGATCATCTCCCCCGCCTTGATGTCGAAGTTGAAGGAATGCAGCACTTCCTTGTTGCCATATGATTTGGTGACGTTGGAGAACACGACGGATTCTCCCCCTGCCGTCTTGCCGTTGATGGCCGCAACGCTCATGATTGCTTCCTTTCCTTATGATTCTTGCCTGCGCCGCTTACCAGGAACAGCGCCATGAAGGTCAACACCAATACGATGAGTGTGATGATGACCGATACGTAGACATCGCTTTTGGAGATGACGATAAGATCGGTCTGCAGCGTCTCCCGGTTCAGCAGCGACGCGATGGTGAATTCTCCAAGCACGATGGCCGAAGTGATCAGCGTTGCGGAGACGATGCTTCGTCTCAGGCACGGCAGCATGATCGAGACGAGGATTCGCCACCATCCCGCACCCAACGATTCCGCGGCCTGAGCCAGTGTGGCCGCGTTCATGCCGCTAAGATCCGCCTCTATGGTCGTGTAGACGAACGGTAGCGCGATGATGCCGTATGCCAGGGCCAGCGTCCAGACGTCAGCGCTGAACAGGTTCGAAAGCACGGAGAAGATGGGCGCG
>CAVEVJ010000094.1:0-3204 GCA_963619075.1 Acidaminococcaceae bacterium | reverse complement strand
CGGCCACGCAATTTCCGGCGATGGAAGACGATCCGTGGGGCGCGCCCATGCCCGTGCAGGCAGGGCCGAACGAGTCCGAAAGCCAGCCGTTACCGGAATCCGCACGAGAATCCGCACGTCATGAGGTTTCAGACGGTCAACCGCATCATGGCCAACGTCATGACATGCGCGGCGAAGCAATGAATTCCGCCTCAGCCCCCGTCGCAAACGACCCATGGAATGGACAATTCGTCCAAGAGGAACCCGTGAAACCACAAGTCGCGGCGGAGGACGACGAATATTCCATGAGTGACGAATCGTTGGGACAATCCACCGCGTTAAGCATGGATGATCTCAAACGGCTATTCGAAGTGAAGAAAGTCGAGGAATTCAAGTCCGACGATCCGAAGAATCCACTCAACGTGCAGCATAAGAAGAGCCTCGACACCTGACGTCCGACACCTGACATGACTGGCGGGCACACATCCACGAAAGGGAACGACACATGGCATTGGCCTACGATGGCGCCATTCAACGACTGATCGACGCATTCGCGCATCTGCCCGGAATCGGACCGAAAGGCGCGCAACGCATCGCCTTCTACCTGCTCAACGCATCCGACGAGGAATCGCAAAGCCTGATCGACGCCATCACGGAGGTCAAGGAAAAAGTGCGGTTCTGCGACGTCTGCGGCAACGTGTGCGAATCCAGTCCATGCCCGACCTGCGTGGACCCAAGACGAGACCACTCCATGATCTGCGTCGTGGAAGAACCCAAAGACGTGATGAGCATCGAACGCACCCACGAATACCGCGGCCTGTACCACGTGCTCGGCGGAGCCATCAACCCGATGGCCAACGTGCAGCCCAGCGACCTCAACATAGCGAAACTCATCGAACGGCTCAAAGACGATGAGGTCAAGGAAGTGATTCTGGCGCTCAACCCGAACGTGGAAGGTGAGGCGACCACCAGCTTCCTCTCGCAGCTCCTCGCGCAGACCGACATCAAGGTGACCCGCCTGGCCAGCGGCCTGCCCGTCGGCGGAGACCTCGAATACGCCGACGAAATCACACTCGGACGAGCCCTCGCAGGCCGTCGCGCCGTATGAAATTCCGTATGCTGGGCGTTGCCCGGCTTGACAAAACCGAATATTCCTATAATCGTTCAGCCTGCCCACATCGCAGGCAAACAACACACTGAGAAGATTGGATAAGTTGTGGCTCTCATCGTGCAGAAATTTGGCGGCTCTTCCGTAGCCGACCCAGAATCCATCAAGCGCGTGGCCCGACGCATCATCGAAACGAAGAACGCCGGCAACGACGTGGCCGTCGTGGTCTCCGCAATGGGAGACACCACCGACGACCTGATCGATCAGGCGCTCAGCATCGATTCCAACCCGCCCGCGCGCGAAATGGACATGCTGATGACCGCAGGCGAGCGTATTTCGATGAGTTTGCTCGCCATGGCGATTCATGCGGCCGGTTCCCATGCATACTCATTTACCGGTTCCCAGGCCGGTTTCATGACCGACGCCCAATTCGGTACAGCGCACATCAAGGCCGTGAAGCCGGACCGCGTGCGCCGCGCACTCGATAAGGGCTCCGTAGCCATCGTGGCCGGATTCCAAGGTGTGAACGAAGGCGGCGACGCCACCACGCTCGGCCGTGGCGGTTCCGATACCTCCGCAGTGGCGCTCGCGGTGGCGCTGGAAGCGGACGTGTGCGAGATCTATACGGACGTCGACGGCGTGTTCACCGCCGATCCGCGCATCGTTCCGGCAGCCCGCCGCATTCCGGTGATCGATTACGAGTCGATGCTGGAAATGTCGTCCTGCGGTTCCAAGGTGCTCGCCCTGCGTTGCGTGGAATACGCGCAGCGATTCGACATGCCGTTGCATGTGCGCAGCTCCTTCTCCCATCGTCGCGGCACGCTGATCGTGCCGGAGGGCGTTGACCCGCGCACCCTGCCGAATATCTGACCGACCTTCGACGGACGACGAACGTTCGTCGAAACCACGAAATCGCAAGACTTTACAAGCAAAGGTAAGAACATGAGCGAAAACAACAACCAGTCCTTGGGCGACCTGTTCCCCGATCTCGGCCCGGAAGTCCCGATCATCTCCGGTGTCGCGCATGACAACACCGAATCGCTGGCCACCGTCCGCCGCGTGCCGAACGAGCCGGGCATGGCCGCCAAGGTGTTCACCATGCTGGCCGAAGCCGGCGTGAACGTCGACATGATCGTGCAGGCGTCCGCATCCACCGGCACCGCCGACATCTCCTTCACCGTGCCGGGCACCGCCGCGGCCAAGGTCCAGGAAGTGCTGCAGGACAAGCAGGACGAGCTGGGATACCAGTCCTTCGACATCGACGCCAACGTTGGCAAGGTGGCCGTGGTAGGCGTGGGTATGAAGACCCACTCCGGCCTGGCGGCCAAGTTCTTCAACGCGTTGAGCGACAAGGGCGTGAACGTGCTGATGATCTCCACTTCCGAAATCCGCATCGCAGCCCTCGTGCCGCTTGAGCAGCTGCAGGACGCGGTCAAGGCCCTGCATACGGCGTACGGTCTCGACGCCGACCAGGTTGAAGCCGTGGTGTACGGCGGCACCGGTCGCTGAGCCAACGCAAGCTGAGCCGCCGCAATATGGCTGGGTCGCGCTGAACACGGCTGAACACAGCGAGGTATAGAAAACCCCGTGGAGGAACCGATCTGAAGTTCCTCCACGGGGTTTTCCGTTACGGATTGTCCGTTACCGCGTCACTTCTTGGTGATGTATCCGAGAGCCTTGAGCATTTCGGCGCTTTCCAGCGCTCCGCCTGCGGCGCCACGCAACGTGTTGTGCGCGAGTCCGACGAACTTCCAATCGAAGATGGAATCCTCACGAAGACGGCCGATGGAAACGCCCATGCCACCCTCGTAATCCACGTCCTTCTTCACCTGCGGGCGATCATCGTCGGTCAGGTACTGGATGAACTGCTTCGGAGCGTGCGGCAGGCCGAGCTCGGCGGCCTTGCTGGTGTAGCTTTCCAGACGCTCGATCAGCTCTTCCTTGGTCGGGTTCTTGGCGAAGTTCACGAACACCGTGGCGGTGTGGCCGTTGAGTACGGGCACGCGGATGCACTGCGAAGTGATGCGCAGCTGTCCGTCGAACGGCACGATCTCGCCCTTTTCGGCGTCCACATGGCCGAAGACCTTGAGCGGCTCCTTCTCGGACTTCTCCTCCTC
>CAVEVJ010000093.1:0-4031 GCA_963619075.1 Acidaminococcaceae bacterium | reverse complement strand
GTTGTCGGACCTTGTGAATCGTGTTGACTGAGATGGCGGAATCAGGCAATCGCCTGAACGAAACCGGCCGAACGAATAGACGAAACCAATCATCGGAAAGAAGAGTGAGATGAGCGTGTTCTCTCCACTGGCGCTGACCCAGACCCTGCCGTTCCTGCCACTCGCCCAAGGCGACATCGATTACGAATCGTCTCGTCGAAGCGAGCCCGACCTGTTCGAAACGGTATTGCTCGAGCCGACCACGAAAGTCATACTCGTAAAAGACGGCAAAGTGGCGGTACCGCACGGCCAAGGTGCGATCGCGGACTACGCGAACGTGAAAATGCGCCTCGCCCAACTGCCGGGTGCGTACGTTACGGCTGAGCTTAAAAACCATCCGGCGGCGCTCGCCATCTTCCTTGGAACCTACGGAGGGCAACGTGGTGAACGTGTGGTGGCTGTGGACGTGACGCGCGTGAAACCTGCCGAGCCAATCGTTTCCGACAGTGCGTTCGAAGGTGCCGACGACGCGTTCGGAGAGCATGATCCGAACAATGCCAACGCAAAAAACGCACAGTCGAAATCGCTGTTGGAAAGCGCCGCCGAACGTTTCGACTGGGTCGATCTGCGTGGATTCGCCCCCCATGCAAGCGCACGTGAAGCAGGACAGGCAACCACCGCCGTGTCTTTGAGCATCTGGCATGCGCGACAGAGGCATTGTCCGACATGCGGCGCTCCGACGCAGCCGGCACTTGGCGGATGGGCGCAACGATGCGGCAATGAGGCGGATGGCAATCGTCTGCTGTTTCCACGTGTGGAACCGGCCGTGATCACCGCGATCGTGGACCGCGACGACCGTCTGTTGCTGCAGCACAACAGCGTGTGGGGCAATACGGGACTGTATTCCGTCTCCGCCGGATTCGTGGAAGCGGGGGAGAACCTTGAACACGCATGCAGGCGCGAGGCCAAAGAGGAAGTCGGCATAGAACTTGGCGAGCTGAAATATCTCGGTTCGCAGCCGTGGCCGTTCCCCGCCTCGCTCATGATGGCGTTCAAAGGCGTGGCCAACACCACCGACGTGCGCGTGGACGGCAAGGAAACGTTGATCGCGCGCTGGATGACCCGCGACGAATACATGAACGAGCTGATCGCCGGACGAATGGAAGCGCCCGGCAAAGCCACGATCGCACGATACATGATCGAGGAATGGCTCGGCCACGAACTGCCGTAAGAGTGCCGTAAGCGAATGTCAATCATCAGGCAATGATCAATGTCGTACAATGAGCGGCATGAGCGAAGAAAAAGACAACAAAGTAAACCTCGAAGTACCTGAACACCTCGAATACTCCGACGAGCATGTGTGGGTGGACACGTCGGTCGAGCCGGCCATGGTGGGCATCACCGAATATGCCACGGACCAGCTGGGCGAACTCGTATACATCGATCTGCCGGAAGTAGGCACGCAGGTGCAGGCCGGAGACGAGGTCGCGGAGCTTGAATCGGCGAAAGCCGTCAGCACTCTGATCGCGCCGGTCGCAGGTACCATCCGTTATGTGAATTCCGAGGCCGCCGACGATCCGAGCATCGTCACCTCGGATCCGTACGGCGAAGGATGGATCTTCAAGATCGAACTTGAGGACGACGAACCGGACCTGTTGTCAGCCGAGGAATACGCCAAGGTGGTCGAATAAAGGCTTCGCGCGTGGAATGTGTTGCATGCCACCCGATTCGGGGTGGCATGCAACACCCTGAAAGTTCCCTGATTTTTCGTGGGAAGGCAACGAATGCCTCCTAACCCGCTTCTATAGTGGAGATTATGAGCGAACCGCAGCCATTGCCGCAATCCAAGCCGGAGGGGCGGCACATATCTTCCGATGACATGCCGACCGTACCGATTCCCGCCCGTAAGGTGGTCACCACCTTCGACGCGGCATCAAGGCATGAACGCATCGAAGCCAAGCCGCCGATGGTACGTTTCTGCCGCCGCACGATTACCAGTGGCTTCGGCATATGGCTGAAATTCTCCACTGCGCTGGTGCGCAGGCTCGACTGGTATCCGCGCGTGGAACCGTACGTCGGCTATGGCACCGAGCATTACTCCCGACTGATATGCCGCACCGTATACGGACCGTTCAAAAGGCAGGCGGGTCGTATGACCCGCGGCATCCGCGCCATGCTCACCATTCCGTCGCCGCATACGAAGGTGCGCATCGCCATTGATTCCGTACCGATCGAAACCGTGCAGGTGGGCGCTTCGGAAACGCACGACGTGGTCGACAGCAAGCGTGAGGTGTCAAGTGAATTCGTGGCGTCGGATTCCGCCGGCTATCTCGATCTTGTTGCGGAGCATTCGCTTGAACCCGGTGTCCATGACGTTTCCTACAGGGTGCGCAGCCGCAAGCCGGTCAATGCCAAATTGTTCACCATTCCCAGCGGCACCAAGGTCGGCGTCATTTCCGACGTCGACGACACCGTCATGATCACCGAAGCGCCGAGCCTGATGAAGGCCGCCTACAATCTGCTGCTGCTCAATCCGAAGAAGAAAGCGCCGGTCGCGGGCATGAACCTGCTGTTCAACCGCATAGCCGACATGTTCCCGGATGCGCCGTTCTTCTACCTTTCCACATCTCCATGGAACGTGGAAAGCTCGATTCGCCATCTCATCGAAGACCACGGTTATCCGGAAGGCCCACTGCTGCTGCGGGACCTCGATCCTCGCCCGAAAACGTTCATTCCGTCCGGCGTGCAGCACAAGCTTGAGTATGCGGAGCAGCTTATGGCCGATTTTCCGGATATGAAGTTCATTCTCATCGGTGATGACGGCCAAAAGGATCCGACCACGTACGCCACGATCGCGAAGCGTTATCCGGGACGTGTGCTGGCGATCGGCATTCGGCAGCTTTCGCCGAAGGAAGTCGCCGGAAATCTTGGTGCGGTAGCCGGACGTGTTCCCACACAGCCGATTCCGGTCACCGATGTTCCCGTGTTCACAGGCACCACCGGATCGAACCTGATGAAGACCATGCTGCCGTACCTGAAGCAGAAGTTCGGCGAGTAATTCGACGATGCGCGAAACGGTATAATCACGTGCATGACTGAATTCTTCGACGTGCCCTGTGCCAAGCGTGTACCCAAGGAACGTGTCTTCCACGACGACGTGTTCGTGGACGATTACGAATGGCTGCGAGACAAGGAATCGCAGGACGTGCAGGATTATGTGGCTGCGCAGAACCGCTACTGTGAGCAGCGGATGAAGCCGCTGAAAACGTTGCGCGATACGTTGTTCGAGGAGTTCAAGGCGCATGTGCAGGAAACCGACATGTCGGTGCCCACACGCATGGACGGCTACTGGTATTTCACCAGAACCAAGCAGGGCGAGCAGTATGCGGTGCAATGCCGTCTGCCGATCGCAGGTCCGGACGATTGGGATCCGCCCATCGTCGAGCCGGGAGTGACGCTCGAAGGCGAGCAGGTGGTGTTCGACACGAACGTCGAAGCGGAAGGACACGACTTCTTCCGAATCGGCGGCATGGACATCTCCAAAGACGGCCGTTGGATGCTGTACGGCGTCGATACGAAAGGCGACGAACGGTACGATTTCCGTATTCGAGACATAGCGACCGGCGAGGAACTGCCGGAACGTTTCGACGGTATCGGAGGCGCCTGCTTCACGGCGGACGCCAAATGGGTGTTCTATGCGTTGCTCGACGAAGCATGGCGTCCATACGCGGTGATGCGGCATAAAGTCGGCACCCCGGTCGAACAGGATGTGGAAGTGTACCGCGAGGAGGACGAGCGTTTCTGGGTCGGTGTCGGGCTTTCCTTCGATGAGCGGAACATCGTGATCGGAACCGGTTCGAAAACCACCACCGAAGTGCTGCTGCTCTCCTGTGAGAATCCGGAAGGCGAGTTCCATGCGTTCATTCCGCGCGAGACCGATGTGGAATACGATGTGAGCTTCGCTTGTTTCGAAGGAGCCGGCGAGAACGGCGAGGACATTCCCCTGGCCGTGGTGTATCACAATGCGTTGAACCCGAATTTCGAAATAGACG
>CAVEVJ010000092.1:0-4859 GCA_963619075.1 Acidaminococcaceae bacterium | reverse complement strand
AACATCGATCTGCTGCGTGAGGTGGCCGAACGTACGGACGCGAAGGTCACGGCTTCCGGTGGCATCTCCAAGCTCGATGATCTGCGTGCCATCAAGGAACTCGCCGACCTGGGCGTTGATTCCGCCATTCTCGGCAAGTCGCTGTACGCCCGCGCGTTCACGCTTGAGGAAGCGCTTGAGGAAGCGCTTGAGGTGTCACGCTGACGGATTGCCTCCGTTGGTTGCTTGAGGAGCAGATTTTGATGTTGAGCCGCCCGTTTGCATATGGGCGGCTTTTGCGTTCCTCGTGCGGGCTTGGCGAATCGTACGAATTGCGGCGCGTGTTAACGATTCTCGTAACATGCGCATGGAACGATGGGGCTTTATGGATAAACAGCAAGAGTTTGCGCTGCGCACTGTCGAAGAACGCGACGTGCGCTTCATTCGTCTTTGGTTCACGGATGTGTTGGGAACATTGAAGTCCGTGGCCATCGCTCCGGCGGAATTGGAGGCGGCGTTCGAGGAGGGGCTCGGATTCGACGGTTCCGCGGTGGAGGGGCTGACCCGCGTGTCCGAGGACGATATGATCGTCAAGCCCGATCCGTCCACCTTCCAGATTCTTCCGTGGCGTGGAGGCCCGCAGGGTACCGCCCGCATGTTTTGCGACGTGCTCACCCCGGATGGCGAGCCGTCTCTTGGCGATCCGCGCCATGTGCTTAAGCAGGCGTTGGCCAAAGCCAAGGAGAAGGGCTTCACCTTCTACGTGCATCCGGAAATCGAATTCTATCTGTTCGAAAAGCAGGACGATTGGTCTCAGACTCCCGTTCCGATTGATGAAGGCGGCTACTTCGACCACGTTCCGCGTAGCCCCGGCATGGATTTCCGTCGCGCCACCGTCAACATGCTTGAGCAGATGGGTATCTCGGTGGAGTACTCACACCATGAGGCGGGTCCTGGCCAGAATGAGATCGACTTGCGTTATGCGGACGCTCTCACCACGGCCGACAACATAATGACGTTCCGGACCGTCGTCAAGGAGATTTCACTCGAACGCGGCATCCATGCCAGCTTCATGCCGAAGCCGCTTTCCGATGCCCCCGGTTCCGGCATGCACACGCATCTGAGCCTGTTCGAAGGTGACTCCAACGCCTTCTACGAGGCCGGCCAAGAGTTCAACATGTCGGTGACGGCTCGCCAGTTCGCCGCGGGCATTCTCTACCATGCGGCCGAAATTTGCGCGGTCACCGACCAGTACGTCAATTCCTACAAGCGTCTATGGGGCGGCAACGAGGCTCCGAGCTACATTTGCTGGGGACACAACAACCGTTCCGCTTTGCTGCGCATCCCGCAGTACAAGCCGGGCAAGGACAACTCCGCCCGTATGGAGTTCCGCGCGCTTGACCCCGTGGCCAATCCGTACCTTGCGTATTCCGTGCTGTTGGCGGCCGGTCTCGACGGCATCGACAAGCAGATGCAGCTTGGCGAGCCGACCAGCGATGACGTGTGGGAGCTCACCGATGCGGAACGTCAGGCCATGGGCATCCAGCCATTGCCGGAATCCCTTGACGAGGCGCTGAAGATCATGGAGAAATCCGACTTCGTGGCCGGAGTGCTTGGCGAACATGCCTTCGAGTATTTCCTGCGCAACAAGCGCCAGGAATGGGAGGAATACCGCAAGCAGGTCACGCCGTTCGAGCTGAAGAAGTACCTGCCGAAGCTGTAGCGCGGTCGTTTTTGGTTCGTGCGTTTGGGGCGTGGTCCGTGGATGACGGGCCGCACCCCAAATTGTTCATCGAGTTTCCGCGTGTGCGATTTGCGCGCCGGATCAGCTTCGTGGATTACCGAACCAGTTCGAATAGATGATCGAGAAATTCCGATTCCCATATGAGGAACAGGCGTTGCCTTCGCCGACTCCCGCTTCCAAAGCCTCCGTGTTTGGCTGATACGGCGTGTAGATGTACAACAGTGCGGTCGCTTTGTTCTCGATATACACGTCCGTACCTCCGCAGCTGGCATCCGGATTGTATTGAATGTAATTGATGGCGCCGTCGTGGTAGCCGTAGTCGCTTTCATGATGTACGTAATACTGGTAGCGTTCCGCAGCTCCGTACACCTGTTTGAAGAATCCGGCATATTCGGGATCGCAGCTCGCGTCATCGGGACAGCTTAATCCCATCGCCGACTTGAACTGGAATTCACTTGGATCGGTCGCGGATACCAGATGCTGTTCTTTTTGCAATACGGTGAGCAGCACTTTCTGGCTGACTCCGCAGGCTTTGCCTGATTTGTATATGATTGTCGCGGCGCTTTCCTTGCCGTCGCTTTCGTACGCTTCGCAATATTCGGATGCGGGTTGCGATTTGGTGTCGAACGTCATGGATTTGAGGCAGTTATCTCCGCTGCAGGATGCGCCCTGCTCGTCGAGGAAGCTTTGGATCTGGGCCTCACTTAACGCGTTCCCGTTGAAGAACTGCCCGTCGGAGATGATGTTGCCGGGGTTGAAATCGTATTTCGACTGAATCTGATTTTGCGCATCACGCGCTTCACTGACCGCTATACGCCAGTTGACGTACTGCACCAGCGCCACGATGACGGCGATTGCCGCTATGGCGGCCACCGCGCTTTCGCCGATGATCAAGGCCCGCTGTCTTACGGTCGCCTTCTTCCAGGAGAACCGTTTGCTGTCCTTGGCCGTGGCTGCGCGCTTAGTCTGGTCTGTTCTGCGTGTCATCGCTGTTTATTGTAGCGCGGGGGTCTTATTGTTTCTTTCGGCAAGAGTGGAAGTAAAACGATTAACGCAGGTAAAGATATGGCGAAGGAACGATTCTTCAATCCATCGGTGACGGTTCTTATTGCTTTGAGTTTCATGCTGGGCATGAGTGAGTTCATCATGGTCGGCATTCTGCCGGATATCGCATCCGGATTGAAGGTGTCCGAAGTGACGGTTGGCAATCTGGTATCGCTGTTCGCAATCGTGTATGCTCCGGTCACGCCGTTCGGTTCCGCGCTGTCCGCGCGTTTCCCACGATTCGCGACGCACCTGATTCTCGTCTGCGTGTTTCTGGCAGGTAACGTGCTGTGCGCGTTCGCGCCGAATTACGGCGTGCTCGTCGTCGCGCGAATTCTCATCGCGCTTGTTTCCGGAACCCTTGTGGCCATCGCCATGACGTACGCTCCCGACGTGACGACGGAGCGATATCGTACGAAATTCATCGCATGGGTGTTCTCTGGTTTTTCCATCGCGTCCGTGGTGGGCGTGCCGGTCGGTACGTGGGTGGCGAACGTGTTTGGATGGCGTTGGGCCTTCCACCTGGTCAATGTGCTCACCATCGTGCTCATTGTGCTGATGGTCATCGTGCTGCCACGTAATAGCCACATCGTGAAGATCGGATTCCTTCCGCAGTTCCGTCTTTTCTTTGACCGTCGTATTCAGCTGGGCGTGCTCGATGTGATGTTCGGCGCGGCCTCAAGCTATGTGTTCTACACGTATCTGACGCCGATCATGCGTGACGAGGTGCACGTTCCGGAACGGTATCTGAGTATTGGCTTGGTTGTTTTCGGATGCGCCTGCCTGTGGAGCAACCTCTATGGAGGCAAGCTCGCGGATCGGGGCAGGGGAGTGGAGCCACTGGTCCATATCCGTCCGATTTATTGCGTGCATGCGGTGCTTATGGCATCGCTGATCGTGGCGCATTGGGTGCCTGTTTACGGTGCGTTGCTGCTGGTGGTGCTTGGCATGTTCATGTATCTGCAGAATTCCGCTTCGCAGGTGCTGTATATGGATGTCGCTTCGCAGTCGCACCCCGGTTCGCTGAATCTGGCGGCATCGCTGAATTCCATGTCGTTCAACATCGGAATCGCCTTGGGCTCCGCGGTCGGTGGTGTGGTCAACGACCATTTCGGAATCATGTGGCTCGGCCCGGTCGGGGCGGTCTTCCTGTTGTGCGCCATCGGAACCACCACGATGTTGAAGCCCTTCATGATTCGCGATCGTGAGTTCTACTCACGCGACAGGTAGAACTCACGATCAGTGATTCGGCGACAACCGGTCAGGCGAGTGCCTTTTTGATGCGCTGCAGGCTGATCGGCTTCGGCGTGCCCAATTCCTGCGCCCACAGCGACACGTAGAATTCCTCAAGCATCCAGCGTACGGTGATGGCTTGTTTCATCAACTCCTCATGGCGTGGGCCGGCAGGTTCCCGCTCCGCCTTCGCCATGGCTTTATCGGCCAGCTGCTTGGCTTCATCCGCCTCCCAGGCCCATCGAACGTCACGATTCTTGTCGTTCTTTGCTTTGCCCAACCGCAGCAGATCGGCATGCAGATACCGTTCGATCGAGGCGAGCGATTCCGGTGGCGTCTTACCGATGAATCCGGGGAACACCAACGTGGCTATATGTTCGCGGATCGATTGCAGCACGCTCAGCAAAGGAAGATCGGCCTTGCCGGAAACGGCCTTGTCGATCTCCGCGTAACGCTTCAAGATGGCGATCACATCATGGGCGACCGCGTACACGGTATCCTCGAACACCTCACGCACGTCAAGTACGGCATTCGCCAACGCTTCGTCATCCGGCAGCTCGTCGACTTTCGGCAGCAGACGTTTGACGGCGGCCAACTGCAGATCCTCCGCCAGCTCCTTGGTGGACTGGTACGGCGCCGAAGCCAGCATGAGCGCCTCAGCTCCCAGCCAGCGCGATGAAACGCGCTCGCTGGGCATGCGCAGTGCGTCGAGCGCACCCCGCCACAGCATGGTCGCGCGCGATTCGGTGGTGGCGCCCGCCTTGTGCAACAGATTCGCCTTCTCCACCAATTTGCCTTGGTTTCCGGCGGTTTCCGCCTGCTTTTTGACCATCTGACGGGCGGATGCCTCGGCCTGCTG